>JAAZCI010000027.1 GCA_012513365.1 Lysobacteraceae bacterium | reverse complement strand
GCGTTCGACGAGTTTTACTGGGTAGAGCGCCTCACTGCGATAGCGTTGGAGATATTCACTCACCTCGCCATTGATAATTTGATTAATTATCATATTGCCGGTAAAGGCTTGCGTCATGCGCGTTGCATCAATGTTGAGTTGCAGTGTTGGATAACGGCCACCAAGCACATCTTTCTGGAAATAGGGTGGAATATTCACCACAAAGGTGTAGGCCCCTTTGTCCATGCCATGATCCATTTCACTTAAAGTAATCTCTTTTGGTGGTGTAAATTGGGGCGGATAGAAGGCGGTTTGAATGCGTTCTGATAAAGTGGAACGATCTTCATCAACAACGGCAATACTCGCATTTTGCAGCCCATCAGGTACAGCTGTGGCCGCGGTATAAACCGAAACGGTGAAGGTAAAGGCGATCAAGACCAGTAATACAGGATCACGAATCAGGCTCCAAAGCTCTTTGATGCCTAAAAAATAGATATTGGAAATTTTACGCATAATCATTTTAGGAATCCTGTTTTTTAAGAAGCATTACGCTGCAAAGGACGATAATCGGCGCGGTAATCATCAAGATCATAAGCTCGCTTGAGAGATCGTTGAGATAGAGCGCTTTACTAAAGACGCCGCGAGTTGCAGTGAGCATATGGGAGGCGGGGTAGATCTCACCAATCACCCGGCCAAATCCATCAAGCGCCGAGACGGGGTTGAGCATTCCGGCAAATTGAATTGCGGGAATAAGCGTTCCGATAATGGTAAAGAACATTGCGCCGATCTGGCTTTTTGTCAGCGTTGAAGCAAAGAGCCCAAAGCCCGTTGAAAAGATACAGAAGAAGAAGGTGATGATCGTCAGGGTGAAAAACCCGCCCTTCATCGGCACTTCAAAATAGAAGATCGCAAGCCCCACCATTAAGAGATAGTTGAGCATCGAGATAATAATATAGGGCACCTGTTTCCCCAGTAAAAATTCAAGCTTACTGACGGGGGTAACATAGAGATTAATAATCGACCCAAGTTCTTTTTCGCGCACTACCGAAAGCGCTGTGAGCATCGCGGGAATGAGGAGTAGCATAATCGGAATCACTGCTGGCACAATGGCGGTTAAGCTTCGCACATCGGGGTTATAGCGATACCGCATCTCCACATTAAAGGCCGGTTTAAATTCATAACCATAGCGATATTTCGCCTCGCTCATCAGCCACTCTTGGTGCATTCCTTGGACATAGCCGCGAATGGTTTCCGCCCGTTGGGGCATTGCGCCATCAATCCAAACGCCGATTTCAACATTATTCCCGCGGGCGACATCTCGCGCAAAATTTGGCGGAATCTCGATGGCAAGGGCGATATCGGTATTGCGCATGCGCCGGTCGAGTTCCTCATAATTATGGATCGGATCTTTTTCGATAAAATAGCGTGAGCCAGAAATATTATTGGCATAACTGTGGCTCAATGTTGTTTGGTCACGGTCTAAAATCGCGTAGGGGAGATCTTCCACATCGAGGGTAATCCCATAGCCGATCGTCACCATTAAAATGAGCGATCCAAGGAGCGCTAAGGTTGCACGAACCGGATCACGACGCAGCTCTAAGGCCTCACGCCAGGTATAACTTAAAAGGCGCTGAAGACTAAAACGTTGGAAGGCCTCAGGAGTTTGATTTTCAGTGTCAGTGGGCGCGTCTAAAAGATGGCCCTCTTTTTTCGGCATCGCTTCATCATCGCCCGCACCGGCATCAAGAAGGTACTTAATAAACGCTTCTTCGAGCGTCTCGGTGCCTTGTTTTTCAATCAGTTTTTCGGGGGTATCACTGTCGAGTACTTCGCCCGCATGCATCATCGACATGCGATCACAGCGGAGCGCCTCATTCATAAAGTGGGTGGAAATAAAGATGGTGACGCCATCATTTCGCGAGAGTTCAATGAGAAAACGCCAAAAGTTATCTCGAGCCACTGGATCAACGCCTGAGGTGGGTTCATCCAAAATTAAGAGCTCGGGTTTATGCACCATCGCAACGGCAAGAGAGAGTCGCTGACGCATCCCAAGAGGAAGGTCATTTGGGAGCATATCAAGCACATCGCTAAGCTCAAAACGCTCCACCATCTCTTCAATGCGGCCACTCATCTCTTCAGGCGCTACATGGAAAAGACGGGCGTGGAGTTCTAAGTTTTGAAAGACGGTCAGTTCACTATAGAGTGAGAACGCTTGGGACATATAGCCAACGCGGCGACGGGTATTAATATCGTTAGAATCGATCTCCTTCCCAAAGAGCCACGCTTTTCCTTCTGAAACGGGAAGTAGACCTGTGAGCATCTTCATCGTCGTTGATTTACCGCAGCCATTTGAGCCGAGAAAGCCAAAAATCTCACCCTTTTGAATCTCAAAACTGACATTATTCACGGCGGTAAAATTGCCAAATTTTTTGGTTAATCCTTCCGCTTTAATGGCGATCGCAGTATCTTTATCGAGATTAAGGGGCGGCACGATCACAGGCTCGTAGCCGATGCGTTTTTCTTCGGGGAGGAGCTTAATAAACGCCGCTTCAAGATTATCCGATTCGGTACGTTCTAACAGCTCTTTCGGCGCGCCGGTAGCGAGAATTTCACCATCATCCATGGCAATTAGCCATTTAAAGCGTTCCGCTTCATCCATATAGGCGGTGGCCACAATGACGCTCATCTCAGGGCGATCTTCACGAATGCGATCGATCAGATCCCAAAATTGCGAGCGTGCAAGTGGGTCAACACCGGTGGTTGGTTCGTCCAAAATAAGGAGGTCGGGGTCGTGAATCAGCGCACAACAGAGTCCGAGTTTTTGTTTCATTCCACCAGAAAGTTTCCCCGCAGGACGATCTAAGAAAGGGAAGAGCCCGGTACTTTTAGTGAGATCATCAATCCGTTCACGGCGCTCTTTTGCATCGTGCCCAAAGAGGCGGCCGAAAAACTGCAAGTTTTCTTCCACAGAGAGGGTCGGATAGAGGTTTTTCCCAAGGCCTTGCGGCATATAAGCGATGCGCGGGCAGGTGATGTCGCGAACGGATTTTTCACCCATATCGCCGCCGAGCACGATCACTTCGCCCGTTTGAATCGCGCGGGCACCGGCAATTAACGAGAGCAGGCTCGATTTTCCGACGCCATCGGGGCCAATCATGCCAACGACAATTCCGCTCGGAATATCGATGGAGAGATCATCAAGAGCGATATTCTCTCCATATTTTAACGTCACATTTTTGACTGAAACAACAGATTCTTTAACCATCGCGATCGATTCCTTGTTCGTAAACCTACGCCCTTAATGCCTATCTAAATAGGGGGGATTAAGGGCTCTTTTTCCCATGCTGATTTGTAGAGTGCTAAGGGGTAAATGCTAAGTACCCAGTACCGAGGACTCTATTTTTTAGCTGTATCGGCATTTGCGTCGTTTGCTTCAATCTCATCGAGAAGAGTGACGGCAAAGCGCTCAGGCCACTCGGCATTGGGATCGGCTTTGATGTAGGCTTCGCCGGTGACGCCGGTTTTAATATATTTACGATAACGCTCAAGAAGGCGTGGATCGACTTTCGCTTTTACGCGGTACATCAGTTTCTGGCGCTCATCTTCAGTTTCAACGGTTTTTGGGGTAAATTGCGCTTCGGGCGAGACAAAGGTCACACGCGCCGGGATTACATATTCTGGAGCCACGTCTAAAATAATGCGCACTTCGGTACCATCGTTTTCCCCTTCAACGAGTAAACCGGTGTATTGAGTGGGAAGGAAGAAGGTCATATGAACTTTCGATAGATCAAGAAGGTTTAGCACCTTACCGCCAGCGCCCAATACTTCACCGGGCTCAGAGATGCGATATTGAATTCGGCCTTTCACTGGCGCGACAAGATTGCTGTCTTTAATATCGGCATTGACGCGATTGATGGTCGCTTGCGCCGCTAAGACTTGCGATTCAGCCGCAACGGATTGTGCTTTAGCCGCATCAACGGCAGCTTGGGCTGCGAGCACTTTTGATTTCGCGGTAGCAATTTCAGCGGTGAGAACGCGAGTGTAGGCCTCTTGGTCATCAAATTCTTGTTCGGTGGTGGCGCCTTTTTTGACGAGCGTTTCAATACGTGTCATTTTGCGTTCAGCCGCATAAAGTTGGCTCTCTTTGGCAGACACCGCTGCTTCCGCGGCTTCCTTATCGCTCATGCGCGCAGCGACCATCGCTTTTGCGGAATCGGCATTGTGTTTCGCTTGTTGAAAATAGGCTTTTGCCTCTTCAAGTTGCGCCT
>JAAZCI010000246.1 GCA_012513365.1 Lysobacteraceae bacterium | reverse complement strand
CATCACTTCCAATAGTACACCTGTCAATTGGTAAAAATCATAGCGCTTCGCGTTTTCTTTCAAAAACTCTTTAAGTGTCATCATATTAATGGCTGACTCCCTAATTGCGCTTTAAACTCATACCGTTCATTATTATTAGTATTAATTACGGTTAATTCATGAAATGAGTTGATACTCGCATACAAGGAAAAAAAACAACTTAATACTTTTGCAAATAAAAAAAGATCTCCCTCACTTGAAAAAGCGTCACCATTTAGTACTAATGTTGAATGAATACCTCGTATTGGTAATCCTCGATACACTCGATCAACCGGTGAAGTATCGATTGATATCACTCCTTCATCAATTTTCTTTTCCGTAATTTTTTGTGCCTGCCGATCATTTAGCCCTCTAAAATCATATGCTTTGATAATTGTTTTCAAACTCTCTTTCGACAGAAGAGACACATAGTTGAGCGACAGGTTGGAGATTAAGCTCCACAATAACGAATCATCCACGGCAGGATGTAAAGGAACGCTAGGCTCTGTGATATTTCGGACTGAAACAAACGAAGGTTCTTGATCTGAACAAATATTAATATCGCCTTTTCCTAGTTCTAACGGCACAAAACGATTACTGCACAAGAGCTCTATGGAAATCGTTTCGTTGGTTCCTATATGCTGCAACTCGTCACTTCGTGAAAATGAAATAAAATGATCTAAGGCATTATCAATTGTATTTTCCCGTACACGAGTGCGATAATAGAGTGCCTTTTGATGAAGTGCTCGCGCTTGCTCATGTTGAAAGCTCTCAAATGGATAATAGACTCTCTCATTAGATGGGCCAGAGTTTTTTTTATTATCCGCAGGTCCCCATCCTCTAACATTTTGAATACTGAAAATTTCATAATGTAAGGGGGTTTGACTCGATGAAATAACCCTATATTCCGAACGCAATCCATCTAAATTAATGGGCTCAGCATCATGCTCAAATAAATTAATTGCAGGCGTGCAATAGAGTCTAAAATTTTTATCAGAAATCGTTATATCACTTGGTAATGCCTTATTAAAATAAAAATTAAGCGTGAATTGACTCTCCGAGCAATGCTTAAAATAATGTTCAAGATTGAGTAATTTAAAAAAAAGAAATGCATCAGGATAGACTAGATACTCGTGTAAAACTCGGTATCCTTGGTATACATTTTTGGGATAAGGAAGAATTCCCTCTTCTTCTGAAAATCCTTCACTTTGCAAACTCTCAAGCGGAATATTGAGCACTTGATCACCTATGCTAATGTCTATTTTACTTAAGAAATGATGCATCCAAAAGTAGAGCATTTCCGATACATATCCTGATTCTCCTATGAAAAAGGTGAGGGAGTTTGTAATAAATGAATCTAGAGAAATCTCTCCATGTGTTTTAAATTGTAAGCGAATGATCGACTGATCAAGAGATTGCTCAGCAAATACTTTTATTCGCTCGATGGGATATATTTCAAGTGCACGGCATGTTTTAAATTGGCATAGCACACCACTTTCATCGGCATATCCGGCCACCTTAATACCTGCCTCAAGCTCTTTTTTTCTAGCAAGAATATTATCAAGAGGGGTAAATTCAACGATGGTTGTACTGGGAAATGGCCTTAAATAATTTGGCCAGAGCATATTTATCATTGAATGTGTTAATTCTGGAAAATCATCATCCAACTTCTCGCGTAATCGACTTGTTAAAAAGGCAAATCCTTCTAATAATCGTTCCACATCTGGATCAGCATGTTTGCCATCTAAAAAAGCGGATAGATGAGGTTTAAGCTCTGAGTAATGCTGTCCTTCTGTTTTTAAAAAGGAGAGTTCCTCTCTAAAATATTTATCAAATGCCAAAATTAATACCCTAATCCCTTATCGTACTTGATAACGTTTGTTACGATCATACAAAATATCAATCGCAATCCCTTCTGCGCACCCATGTAAATCAACATCTGCAAATACCCTAATTTCTAAATTCATCGTAGAGTACTGTGTCGACTTTAATTCCACTCGTACAT
>JAAZCI010000245.1 GCA_012513365.1 Lysobacteraceae bacterium | reverse complement strand
GCCTTGCATGATGTGTGCGGGGAGCTTTGTTCACGCGCGCATCAAACGGGTCATTTATGGAGCGGGGGATTCACGGAACGGCGCAATGACAACCAATATTAAACTCAACGAGATCGAAAGTTTTAATCATAAGGTTGAAATAATCCCGCATATTCTGCATGATGAATGTCGAGGATTATTGAAACAATTCTTCCGAGAAAGACGATTAAATCAAGCTAATAAGAGAAAATAATAAGTTATGACCATCAAAGACGCCTATTATAAATTAATCGAAGAAAAAGGGTTTAACGTCGACAAAATACAGCTCTCTGTTGTTGACGCGTATGATCAATTAAAAGCTCAAATCAAAACCGATGAGCCGGTGGTCAATGCCGATAAACTCTCCCTTTTACAGAAAGTATTTAAGCCGTTTACCAATACTGAACACGCCGTTGAGTATAACGATCCGCGCGGACTCTATATTTATGGACGCGTCGGCCGGGGTAAAACGTTCTTGATGGATCTTTTCTACGACAATATCGATGTCCCGAAAATCCGCGAACATTACTACCATTTTATGCAAGATGTGCATAAGAAAATGCGCCAATTCCAAGGGCAAGAAGATCCCTTAAAGATGGTGGCCAAAGAGTACGCAAAAGAGTGTAAAGTGCTCTGCGTTGACGAGTTCCACGTCATCGATATTACCGATGCGATGATTCTTTATCGTCTTCTTGATGCCCTTCTCCAAGAAGGGATCTTCTTCGTTACCACCTCAAACCGCCTCCCCGATGATCTCTATAAAAATGGGCTTCAGCGTGAGCAATTTTTACCGGCAATTAAAATCATCAAAGAGCGCCTGCGTAATATTCCGCTCGATAGCGACCAAGATTACCGCATGCGCCATCTTGAAACCGCCGATGTCTGGTTTACCGGATCGATCGATGAGCAAATTGCCAATTTTGAAGACAAATTTGAAGAGCTGATCGGTAAAGTGCAAGGCCCTGTAGTGATGGATGTGAATGGCCATAAATTTAAGATGCTCAAACGCACCGAAAGTGCCACCTGGTTTACCTTTGAAGAAGCCTGCTGTAAAGCCCGCTCTTCAAGCGATTTTATCCGCCTTGCGGAATATTTTGAAACCGTCTTTTTCCACGGTTTACCCAAATTAACCCGAGATCTTGAGAATGAGGCGCGCCGATTTGTCATCATGGTTGATGAATTTTACGACCAAGGCGTTAAACTCATTATCGGCTCCGAGGTCGATATGCAAAATCTTTATGCTGCTAAAGGTGAAAAAGCACTCGACTTTGAGTTCGATCGGACGATTAGCCGTTTAATCGAAATGCAGTCTCAAGAGTATTTAGACCAACCGAAACGCAGCAATAATCAGTGTCAATGTAATGAAATCAAAGAATGATCTACCCGATGTAGTTAAAACGTTTCTTCAAGAACTCTCTTCTCAAAATTTCCGCGGCGATATCGAGACACGCTTGAGTGAACGGCTTGTCTCCGCTACGGACAACTCGATCTACCAAATCCTGCCTCAAGCGGTGCTTCACCCACGCGATCAAAGCGATGTGGAGCTCATCTTGAGGCTTTTAGCGCGTGAAGCGTATAAATCCATTAAAGTGACCCCGCGCGGCGGCGGTACGGGAACCAATGGTCAATCCTTAACGGATGGGATTGTCATCGACCTGTCGCGCCATATGAATCAGATCTTGGAATTTGATGAAAAGACGCGCACTGTTCGCGTTCAAACCGGCGTTGTCAAAGATCAGCTCAATGCCTATCTTCGCCCACTTGGTTACTTTTTTGCCCCCGAGCTTTCCACCTCAAACCGCGCAACCATCGGAGGCATGATCAATACCGACGCCTCAGGACAAGGTAGCTGTGCTTACGGAAAAACGAGCGGCCACGTCAATGGCATTACCGCCATTTTACGCGGTGGTGCAGTGATTGAATCTGAATCGATTACCCTCGATGAACTCTCCTCTTTGCCCGAAACATCAGTTAAAAAAGCACTGCTGAATGACCTTCGTGAGATCACCCTTCCCCACAAAGAGGCCATTGACCAATGCTTTCCAAAACTTAATCGCTATGTCACCGGATACGATCTCGATCATTTTGTCCATGACGAGCAAGCGAATTTAACCCACATTTTATGCGGCTCAGAAGGCACGCTCGGAATCTTTACCGAAGCCCGTCTCAATGTCCTTCCCATTCCGAAAAAAACGGCGCTCGCTTTAGTCACCTTTGATGACTTTATTAAAGCGCTCGAAGATGGGCCGTACCTTATGCAAGCCAATGCGACCTCCATTGAAGTGATCGATGATATCGTCCTTGAGATGGCGAAAAACGACTTTGTTTGGAGCACTACCGAAGAGTACTTTGAGGGCGTTGATTATGAAAAACTCAAAGCGATCTTTTTAGTTGAATTTAATGCCGACACCGATGAGGAGTTGCAACAGGCGCTCGATCAATTTGTTGAGCATGCCAATCAAAAACCCAACCCTCACCGTTTAAGCATTCGTCCACTCCTTGGGAAAAAAGCGGTGAAAGATGTCTATGGCCTGCGTAAACGAGCGGTCGGTCTATTAGGCGCGATACCCGGGGATCGTCGTCCGATTCCGTTTGTGGAAGATACCGCCGTTCCGCCTGAAAATTTAGCGCCCTACATTGCCGAGTTTAAAGCCATTTTAGAAGCGCATGGCCTACGTTATGGGATGTTTGGCCATGCTGATGCGGGAGTGATTCACGTGCGTCCGGCGCTTGATATGCGCGATCTTAATGATCAGTCTCTCATTCGTGAAATCTCCGATCAGATCTTTGCGCTGTGTGAAAAATATGGCGGCGCACTTTGGGGCGAGCACGGAAAAGGAGTGCGTTCTGAATATTCCAAACCCTTCTTTGGCGAGCTCTATCCTGTGGTGCAAACGGTCAAACGGCTTTTTGACCCGTACAATCAATTTAATCCCGGGAAAATTGCAACGCCCAATGATGAGATTCTCTTAAAAATTGATGAGCTTCCGCTTCGCGGCGATTTCAACCGTGAGATCCTTCCCGAGCACGTCATTCAATATCACAATACGCTCCACTGTAACGGAAATGGTGCATGCTATAACTACGATACCGATGCGGCGATGTGCCCGAGTTACAAGGCAACGCGCGAACGTGTTCATTCGCCAAAAGGCCGTGCGGAGATGATCAAAGAGTGGTTACGTCAGCGTGCGGTTGGCGAGGTCGATCGTGATTTCGAAGAAGAGATTTACGACTCCCTTTCGATCTGTTTAAGCTGTAAATCCTGTACCGGTGAGTGCCCTGCAAAAGTGCATATTCCCGATGCTAAATCGGAATTTTTAGCAGAATATCACAAAACGCGCCCGCGCCCGATGCTCGATAAAGTGTTAGCCGAATCGGAAGATTTAGCGCCCTTTGCCTATAAAATGCGCCACCTAAGCAATAATGCCATTGCGCGGTTTACCATGGAAAAAATGGGATTAGTGGATCTTCCGAATCCCAAAACCAATCATCTCAATCGCTTTGAGCGTGAGAAAAAGGTGGTCGAACTCACCCACGGACCGCTTGATCAATTAGCCCATGTGAAAAATCCGGAAAAAGCGCTCATTATCGTGCCCGATGCCTTCTTCCTCTACTACGATCCTGATACGCTAAAAGCGGCGATTGAGCTTCTCAATAAGCTCGATGTCACCGTATTTATTGCGCCCTATCAGGCGTCAGGAAAAGTCCATCACGTCTTCGGGGTTTCAGAAGAGCTTCAAGATCGCGCGAGTAAACAAAATGCACTCTTAACCAAACTTGCTCGTTACAACATTCCGATGGTGGGAATTGAACCGCCGATTACGCTCTTTTATCCGCAGGAATATCGTAAGAAATTTAAGTTTGAAACGCCCGAAGTGATGCTCTTCCAAACCTGGCTCGAGCACTATTTAAGCGATCATTTAGACACACTTAATCTCACCATTCGCCCATCGAATAAAACTTATAAATTGATGAGCCATTGTACTGAGAAAACGAACGCGACGAGCGCCCCTAAAGCGTGGGAGAGCATCTTTAACGCGCTCGATCACAGGCTTGAAATGACGCAAGTGGGGTGCTGCGGTATGAGTGGCTCGTTTGGCCATCTCAAAGATAAAAAACCGCTGTCGAAAAAGATCTACGATCTCTCATGGAAAAAAGTGATCGATGCCAATGATGCGGACGTACTGCTGGCGACCGGATTTTCCTGCCGATCACAGGTGGAACGCTTCGGTAAAAAAACGATTGTTCACCCCATTGTAAAACTCAATGAGATGATTCGTTAAGCACTGAAATGCAATAAATAATGCCCTCTTTGAGCGATCATCGAGGGCTTTTTTATGGGTAAAAACTTTATCACCCCGATTGATCATTTCCGCTAAAACCGCTACTATACGCCCCATCAAAATAGGTTTAATTCGTGGTTCGCAATCCTCCCACATTAAAAAACTAAGGAACTTTTATGAGCACAAAAATGGCAGACCTGACGCTACTTGGTAACCAGGCGACGGTCTATAAAGATACCTACGACCCTTCAATTTTAGAGTGTTTTGAAAACTCGCATCCCGATCGAAATACCTTTGTAAAATTCAATTGTCCGGAGTTTACCGCGCTCTGCCCGATGACCGGCCAACCGGATTTTGCCACGATCTATCTAAGCTACATTCCCGACCAAAAAATGGTGGAGAGTAAATCGCTTAAACTCTATCTCTTTAGCTTCCGCAATCACGGCAGTTTCCATGAAGATTGCATCACACAGATGCTCATTGACCTTGTAGAACTAATGGACCCGCGCTATCTTGAGATCTGGGGAAAATTCACGCCCCGCGGCGGTATCTCCATCGATCCTTACATCAATTACGGAAAACCTGGCACCAAGTGGGAAGCCTTCGCCGAAACGCGCCTATTACATCACGATCTCTACCCTGAGAAAGTCGATAACCGCTAAGCGGTTAGCTGAATCGTTTCTTTTTTTACCGCTTACACGCCGACATGCTTAGAGCTTGCAAAACAGTTCTTAATGCATGCTTTAATGCCGTTTACCAGAGGTTTTCCATGCCCACATTAGTCACACAAAAACAACAGCAAATTGCGCTTTTACTCGCTTTTTTGCATGTTACGATTATCGCCTCAAGCAACTTTTTAGTTCAGATTCCGATCTCGATCTTTGGGTTTCACTCCACTTGGGGCGCCTTTACTTTTCCCTTTATTTTTCTCGCGACCGACTTAACGGTACGCCTCTTTGGGGCTGCGCTTGCACGCCGAATTATCTTCTACGCGATGCTTCCGGCACTCCTTATTTCCTACGCCATTTCGAT
>JAAZCI010000244.1 GCA_012513365.1 Lysobacteraceae bacterium | reverse complement strand
GTTACTGAACAATCCGTCGCAAGGTGGGTTCGACAAGGGAAGCTAATTCCCACCGTTAAAGGAACACAAGGCGGCGGTGGCGCGTCTCATGAGTTTACATTTAAGTCAATTCAAGATTACATCGTTTCTCGAAATTCAACGGAGGACGCTGAATTTTTAGAGCCGACGGATCGGTTGGCGCTTGCTCGAGAAGAAGAGGTCAGGCTCAAGAACGAGCAGACCAAAGGCACATTGGTTAATCGGGCAATGTTTGAGACAGAATTTTATAACCGGTTAAAGATTGTGACGCAAAACTTAACACAAATTCCCGATGCAATTATTACGTTGAATGATGTAGGCGAATTGAAGCGTGCGGATATTGATGAGTTAATCCGGGAAGCATTGGAAGCAGCATACCAGGGAGCGGTTGGCGAATGAGTGAATTAGACGAGATCGGCGGTTTTTGGGACGAGATTGAAGCAAACACACTTGAGTCAATTCGATATGTTTTTTCAGCGTTATTGCCACCTGAAAAGATCACGACTAAGGATTGGGCGGATAAATATCGGTACTTTGCACCGGAAGAGGGCGCGACACAAGGGAAGTACAAGACGGAATCGATCTATTACTTTAAATGGAAAAATAATCCACTCGAAGCGCTCGATTCTCCTGATGTGCATCAGCTTGTATTTATGAAGTCAGCCCAGATCGCTTATACCACGGGCGTTATGGGAAATTATATCGGGAAACGGATCACACACGAACCCGCGCCAATGATGATTATGTTCGCACAAGAGTATTCGGCGAAAGCGTGGGACAAAGAGAAGTTTAAACCAATGGTGCGCGCCACTCCGATACTTGATGAAAGGGTGAATCTTCGCGGTAACTGGGATCATAAAGAGTTTCCTGGCGGTTACTTAAAACTGGTGAACGCCGGATCGGTCGCAGGGGTTAAATCCTCGACGATTGCGATTATCTTTGTTGAAGAACCAGACGACTGTAATACAAACCTGAAGGGCCAAGGTGATTCGATCACGCTTGCAAAAGAGCGCCAGAAAACTTTTAGAGACGATCAAAAGCTCTTAGTGATTGGCGGGACACCAACAGTTAAGGGAAGCTCGGCGGTTGATAATGAGATGAAACTCTCGGATCAACGTTACGGCTATGTGCAGTGCCATCATTGCAATGAGTTTATCGTTTTAGACTTTGAGTATTTAAAAATACCGGAAGATAAAACACGGAATCATCCCGTTTATGGCCACCACGTTCCTGAAGATACCTTCTACGTGTGTAAGGAGTGCGGTGGTGTTTGGAGTTGGCGAGATAAGAATCGAAACCTCAACAATCCCAATAATTATTTTAAAGCGACCGCGCCATTTAAAGGCGTGGCCGGATTTTATTTAAATGAGCTCTATTCAAACTTTCCCGGTTCATCGTTTGCGCATCTAGCGAAAAAGAAGCTCGAAGCATTACATGATTTTGAGGTGAATCGCGATCCCAAGAAGTTAATCGCTTACATCAATTCAAGTGAGGGGCGCGTCTTTGAAGAGATCGGAAAGGGCAAAACCGTCGATCAGTTGATTCCATACGGGTTGAATTACAGCCTTGAAACCGTGCCAGAAGGCGGGCTGATCTTAACCGCGGGCGTTGACGTTCAGGTGGATCGATTAGAGATTCGAGTGCGTGCATGGGGACGGAATCAGCGTTCGTGGTTGATTGATATGGCTTCAATACCGGGAACACCGACCGATCTTCAAAGCGATTGTTGGAAAGTGTTGCGGGAATATCTCAAGCGCGATTACAAGGCGGAAAAGGGCAAATCGCTCCGTATTTCATTAATGGGAATTGACTCAGGTTATGCCTCCGAGCAGGTTTATGACTTTGTGCGCGCCATTCAGCGAGACCGATTACAGCGTATTCGCGGACGAGTGATTGCGGTCAAAGGATCGAATAATCCAAACCACGAGATTTATAAAGCACCGCGTCCGATCGATCCGGGCTTTCGCGCTAAATATGACGAATACGGCGTGCAGCTCTATTACGTTGGATCGCAAGCGGGCAAAACGGTGATTCACAACTTCCTATCTCATTTTGATGAGCACGAAGATAAAACACCGGTTTTCTTTTGGCCGAAAGAGGTGGAGATCGCGTATCTCGAGGAGCTGACAAGTAACACGCTTGTGGCGCGCGGAAAGAATTTTATTTGGGAATTAAGACAAGGACAGCATGACGAATCGCTCGACTGTGAAGTGTATGCGATGCATGCGAGTTATGTGCTAAATGTTCACCGCTTTGGTGAGCGAGATTGGCGAATGTTAGAGAAGAAGGCAGGGTATGACGGCATTAAATCGAAAAAAGGAACAGCTAAAAAAGCGAATCGATGATCTTGAAGAAGCGCTCGCGATGGGCGTTTTAACGGTGAAATCCCCGAGTGGCCGTCTTGTGACGTATCAATCCCCAAGCGATCTACGCAAAACGATCAGCGATCTTAAACGAGAGCTCGATTACCTCATTAACGGAAAATCCGGCGCGTTCGGAACAGTCATCGGCTTTCGCCGTCGCTAGGAGACAAAATGGCAACTAAAAAAGCACGATACTACCGCGCACTTAATCAAGAACTAAAAAAAAGAGGCTTCCGCGGTCAAGTATTAAATGGCTATGAAGCCTTAAAACCGTCAGATCATAGAGAGTATCAGGCGGACTATCGCGATGTTGTAGATATCAACGGGGCAAGTTTTGAGCGTTTAGCGCGGATCTCTTGCAACTTAGACCGCAACAATTCCGCTGCAATCGGGGTTAATAACTCGGTTCGTGATACCGTCGTTGGATCGGTGGGGATTCAGGTTGAGCCCATGCCACTTGATCGAAATGGCGAGGTTGATCCGGTCCTGACTAAGAAGATCTCAATGATGTGGACGAAGTTTTTGAGAAATGCAGAAGTGACGGGGCTGAACTTCGCGCAATTGCAGCGATTAGCAGCGATTCATTGGGCGCGAGAAGGCGAAGTATTCTTCCAAGTAATCACGCATAAAAGCCGGGATATTGGCAATAAATTCCCGTTTATTTTGCAGATGATTCCCGGCGATATGATCCCCAATCTCACCGATAAAGAGCTCGGGATTTACTCGGGAATCAAGGTTAACCGGTGGAATCGTCCGGTGGGCTATTACTTCAAAAAGGGGACGTATTCATTCTCAGTTACTGATTGTCAGTATGTTGATGCGAACAGCATTATTCACCTTGTGAACCGGCGCAGTATTAAAGAAAAGCGCGGTATTCCGATGATTACATCGGCGATCCCATCGATCACTGATCTTGCGGAGTACTCAGAAGCGGAAGTGATTAAAGCGAAGCAATCGGCCTCGTTAGTTTTTGCGGTTTATAAAGACGACCCCGATCACGGCGGTGGATTCCTTCCCGATTTTGACGATGACGACGAGGATTCACCGGAAGAGCAAGCAGCTAAAACTGCAGCGCAATTAGAGGCGGAACGCATTAAAGAGATCCGGCGCGATGATGACCGAGCAGAAATGCACATTAAACCGGGCACATCGATGATGAACTTACAGCCAAATGAGCGGATTGATCTGATTAAGTCCGATCTTCCGGCCTCCAATCTTGAGAAATACCGCGCGAATATCTTAAAGGATATCGCAACGGCTACTGGCGTGAACTACTCATCGCTATCGCGCAATTACGACGGGAACTACTCGTCACAACGGCAAGGCTTAATCGATTCGTGGAAAACGGCCGAAGGCAATCAAAACGAATTTGCGTCACAGCTCGTTGAGAAAACCTATCAGAAGTTTATCGAAACGTGCCAAGAACATGGATTCTTACCGGCGAGCGATGAGGGACTGATTGATAACGCGAATTACACCTTCCCAGTTATGCCGTGGATTGATCCTGCGAAAGAAGCCAACGCAAAACGGGTGCTGAACGAATCAGGGCTTAAATCTAAACAAGAGCTGATCCGTGAAAACGGGGGCAATCCCGACGAAACTTTCGCGCAGTTAAAACGTGAGGAAGAGATGGGCTTTGGAATCCCCAAAACGATTGCAGATGTACGGACTTTAGAACTAGAAGATGAGGCAAAAAACGATGAAGTGGTTGGAAATTAACAATCTCGCGGATGACCGCGCAGAACTGACGATTTATGGATTTATCGGCGATGATTGGTGGGACGATGATGCCAATACCGATAAAAATATCCGTAACAAGATTAAAGAGCTGTCGGGTAAATCGCTCGACATTCGCATTAATTCAACGGGCGGAAGCGTCTTCCATGGAATGGCCATTTATAGCGCGATCAAAGCGCACGACAAACCGGTCACGATCTACATTGACGGGTTGGCCGCTTCGATTGCGTCAGTGATTGCGTGTGCGTCGGATGATGTTCGCATTAGTGAAGGCGCGCAAATGATGATCCACAATCCGATGACGTGGGGATTCATCGAGGGCGATGCTGAACAAATCGAGAAAGAAGCGGCAAAGGTGGTTAACGCACTTAAAAGCTCGAAAGAAGCGATCCTCAATATTTACGAAAGCAAAACCGGTATGGGGCGTGATGAGCTGACCAGTCTGATGGATTCAGAGAAGTGGTACACCGCGCACGAAGCAGTTGAAGCCGGCTTTTGTAGCGAAGTTGTGGGCGCGCCGGCGAATGAGGCGCTTGAAAACTCATTCAAAGAGATTATTTCATCGCACGCGATTAAAGATACACCGCGAGTTTCTGCGATTTATAACGCTATTTTTACTCAATCAACACCTAAAACTAAACCAATTAGTAATCAGAAGGGAAATATCATGGGAAAACCATCGAACCAAAAGCCCGAGCAAGTCGGCACTAACGAAAACGCGATCATTGCGCAAATCAAAGCGAAAGAAGCTGCGCGTCGTGAAGCGATCACCAATCTTTTTGACCGCTTCCCGAACTTAAAAGAGCTGAAAAACCAGTGTCTTTTAGATTCAGAAGTCACCATTGAAAACGCAAACACGTTATTAATCGATGCGCTTGCAAATAGCGAGCATGTCGTCGTTAAAGAAGGACAAGAGCCAGTGAACACACAAGTGAGTAATCCCGAAGTGGTCGGCGACCGCGCAATGGACGGAATTAAAGCGGCCTTAAAAAACCGCGCTGAAGGTGAATATGATTACTCGAATGAGTTTTCA
Organism: Lysobacteraceae bacterium; assembly: GCA_012513365.1. Classification (GTDB taxonomy): domain Bacteria; phylum Pseudomonadota; class Gammaproteobacteria; order Cardiobacteriales; family Wohlfahrtiimonadaceae; genus CALZBJ01. The sequence goes on along the minus strand of JAAZCI010000244.1, from coordinate 9,138 downwards.
TCGATTACCCCAGTGAGTGCATTAATGGCGGTGGGCGCGCAAAACGGGCATATGAATAGTATGATCGGACGCTCACACACCGACATTGTGGATTCGTTAATCGGCGATCCACAAACCGCTAAAGACTTTTCTATTTTGATTAAAGACTTTGCGTGGCAAAAAGCGCTCTTTGCTTACAACATTGCAGCGACCACGTGGCAGAAATTTACGGAACAGACCACCGTTAAGGACTTCCGCGAGAATGAAACCTACGCGATTGGCTCAATTGGAAGCATGAAAGAGAAGGGTGTGGACGGTAAATACGTTACCCAAACCCTTCCCGATGCGGAAAAACAATCGTATGGTGGTAAAGAGTATGGGCTCATTATTCAGCTCGACCGAAAAGCGATCATTAACGACAACTGGAACGTGCTCGAGAAGCAGGCGCAAGACGCGGGCCATTCGGCAGCACTGACGATTGAGCAGTTTATTTATAATTTGCTCTTATCAAATCCTGTGCTTGCGGACGGCAAACCGCTGTTTGATGATTCGCGTGGCAATATCCTTAAATATGATGAGTTGGTTGAAGAGGTGTGGAACGCCTTGGCAGATCATTACGAGAGTTTAACCGCGCCAAATTCGAAGGAAACCTTCTTATTAATCAATCAGAAATATATGCTCAGTGATAGTGCTACTCGCCGTAAAGCGATCGAACTCATCACCAAAGAGACCGGTAAAGAATCGAAATCAACGATCGACTTCTTCGCAAAAGAGAACCTTATTACCTCGCCATTAATGCGTGGTAAGCCTGAGATTTATCTAGGCGATACGCAAATTGTGCAGCTCGGTTGGGTAGGCAAGCAAGGGCCACAGCTTCGAGTAGAAGAGGATTTCAATACTGGCGCGTTTCGTTCGCGTATCACCGCGGACTTTGGTGCGGGTATTATCGGATGGCGTGGAGCGGCGACACGTCGCCCAAAGAGCTAACCGGCGAAGGGGAAGAAACGAGAACTCAGGTCAACGGTGTTGACTTGAGCACTCCTTCTCAAGAGCCGGACGAATTAACCGAACGACTCGGGAAGCTTACGGTTGATGAGCTTAAAGAGTTACTCGATCGCAACGAAATCGATTATTCGGATAAAACCAAAAAAGCTGAGTATGTTGAGCTTGCACAGACCGAGATTCCTGTAGAGGATATCGAACTGTTCTTAACAGAAAAGGGCAAATAGGGGAATATCATGGGAAGTTTATTCGATAAAATTGCTCAAAAAGCCCTTAAGCAGAACATGGCATTTTTCGGCGAAAATGGAACGATTGTCTATCCAGAATCGGCTAAGCTTCCCGTGGTTTCCAATGTTTATGCGGAATTTGATACGGATATGATGCTAAGCGAGGACGGATATAGCGTACGAGAGCAGGCGATCGTTTCTATCTTTAAAGAGGATATGCCGGAGTTTATTCCGCGCTCACGACTCTTTATCGATGGCCGTGAATACTTGCTCGAAGCGTTACACACCAAAAGCATTGCGGGGCGCGTCTCAACGTTTGACGAGTGGGTCATTGTGGTGCGGGAGCTTGGGATATGAGTAGCGTTAAAATAACGGGACTTACTCGAGCACTCACGAAACTTGATCGCATTAATAATCTCTCAAAGGTTGTGAATACGGCGACAAAACGAACTCAGCGCGCAGCGAAAACGATTGCGTCGAGCTCAATACGCAAGGAGTTAGCATTAACCAAACGTTACATTGATGAAAAGATTAGTGTTAATGGGCGGTTTATGACGCAGTCTAATCGCGAAGCGTCGATCACAATCACAACACCAAGCCGGGGCGTATTGATGCGCAACTTCCGCCATCGCCAAAATAAACGAGGCACGCGGATCACAATCAAGCCCGGCAATCCCCAAACCATTAAGCGGATGTGGATGTTGAAGCTTAAGCAGGGCGGTGAAACGCCGGTGTATTGGAAGCAAAAACCACAAGTCAGGCGAGGTAAGACCGGGTACTGGGGTGGTTTAGCGCTCTATGCGCCATCGCCATCGCAAGTCTTAAACACTAAGCGCGATTATATTTCCGAAGAAGTGGCTGAAAGATGGGGGCGAGAGCTTAAATCCGCCATTAATTATCATACGAGGGTTAAATAATCATGAGTATGTTGTTTTACATAAAGAAGGACGCTTCGAGGCCGCACTCAACGTGCATGCGCGAAGCAATCATTCAGCACTTAAAGGCCATCTCTAAAGAGAATGGCTTTTTTAATGACATTAAAATTGTTGGTGCTGATGAGGCTTCAAGCTATGAAGATTCATTATATGAGCCTGAAATCGTCGTTGAACACAGCGACTTTCAGATCGATAGCAGTAATCCCGCTACTACACAGATCACGCGAAACGGGGTGATTCGCATTCGTTATCCATTCAATGAAGCGGAGATTCCGCGCGAGGCGATCGAGTCAATTGAGGAAGATGTGATTCGTGCAATCTACCCGCGCACGCAAGAATTTAGCACACGCGATTACAACACCGTTAACTGTGAAATTACGCAGGGATCGGGAATGTATTTTGAAGAGGGACGCACAGTGATCTCTTCAGATATTCAGTTTTCATACTCTTACACCATTAGAAAATAGGAAATTATTATGCCTACCAATCAGGTTAAAACGCATCACAAACCCGATGCATTCATCATTCAAGCTGCCGATGTTTTTATCACGCCAATTAAAGATGGTAAACCCATCGGCGCAGCGACCAAGCTTAATACGCAACAGGTGCAAATTGAGCCGGGCGCAGTCGAGCAGACGCAAATCATCTCAACGATGAAGCACAATTATGGCTCAACGCTTAAAACCATTTCGCAAAAAACCGAAGCGGACAAAGTGACGATCCAGTTTAACTACGCGACAGGGCGCGACTTTGCTATGGCGCTTGGCTCTGAGATTCACGATAAGACCGTGGAAGCAGGATCAGTTGTGGACGAATCGATCGAGCTCCACGGCTTAGATGGGTATATCTCTCTGCCCCATCGCAAGATTAAAGCGGACACGTTCGAGCTAAAAGGTGCAGCAGAGGCGACTTATGTAGAGGGCGAGGACTTCACAATCGACGCAACAGCGGGAATGATTAAAGTGATCTCCGAAAAGCTCGCAAAAGAGACGGAAGCGAAAGCATCGTATGAATACGAAGGCATTACGTTCCAACGCTTGCACATTGGTGAAAAGCAGAACTTTAAAGTGCAGATTCGATTCGAGGGTCTCAATGCTTCCAACGATAAAGATGTGAGTGGCATTATGCACGAGGTTGATCTTGCGCCAAGCACAAGCCTAAACCTTCACAGTGACGAGCCAATCGCGCCAGAAATGACGGGAACAATCGTTCAGCCTGAAGGCAAGGAAAGTGGCTTCGAGTTTGACACGTACAACTAATTAAAAAAGCCCCTTCCAAGTGATTGGCGGGGGCTTTCAGTTAGTGCAAAAAATGCAACAACTCAAATTAATTCTATATCGTTTCGTTAGTCTTATTTTGAGGGTACAAAATTGTACTCCCCCCAAATTTGGGGTAAGTAAAACTTTTAACTAAAGCGCTCATAGGCGAGCTCCCTCGCGATACGCCAAAAAGCGCATCGGGACTTGCAAGCGATGTGGGATATCCCATAACGGGATTATTTCAAGTAAAAAAAAGCGTTGCAGTGCGGCAAACACTCAACGCCTTTGATTGACTTGTACAGAAAAGGAAATCAATCAAGTTATATGGAAGATTATACAAAAAAATTAAGGGGTAGTCTATTAGCGAGGCTAAATATGGAATCAAAATTAATAGGTAAGGCATCAGAGAAGGGTGCAGATAGAGCGCTTATCATTGCTTACACGATAGCGAGCTTAGGGCTTGCTATTTTTTTAGGTGGAATTGGAATCGGTTTAATGTTTTGGTTGATGAAGTGAAGCACTCAATTCAAATTGACAACTTAACCAATAAACATAATCTAAGGGTATTAGATATGAATATTAAATAAAATCGTATATCATACATATCTGTTAAAGGATAATTATATGTGTTTTGTCATGTCGAGAGAGAGCTTTTATGTGGTTTATGATGGGCCTGCACTAGTCGATAGTGAAATGGATGCTAAGTTTTTAGCACCGGCTCTACTTGCGCTAAGCGAAGCAATTGAAGAAGCTAACAATATATTTAATGGCACAAAAGCGAATGCTAAACTAAAAGTAAATGCTTCATTTAAATCAGGATGCTTTGGAATTGAATTAAGCATGCTGGTATCATTTTGGGACAAGACTAAACATATTTTCTCTGAAGTCACACTCGCTGATGCTAAAAACATATTAGAATGGATAGGGTTAATTACAGGGCAGGGAAGCATAATAGGCGCATCCGTTTTTGGACTTATAAAGTGGGTTAATGGCAGAAAAATCACCAAAATAGAGCCTATATATGATTCGGGTATTTGTAAGGTTTATATTGGATCGGATTGCCTTGAAGTTGAAGAAAGAGTTATTGAGCTCTATCGCGACATTAAATTTAGAAAGGCTGTGATAGGCATGCTTAGCCCTTTAAAACAAGATGGTATTAATGAATTTGCCGTAACGAATAGTTTGCAGTCAGAGAAATTTACAGTCGTAACTAAAAATGAAGTTGAAAGATTTGAGCTGCCTGAAGAGGAAGATCCCCTCTCTGATAGTGTATACGAAACGAATCTCCAAATAGTTGGGTTGTCCTTCGAAGAAAATAATAAATGGAAGTTTTCTGATGGCAACGGTCTCTTCAATGCCTCCATTTTAGATGAGGATTTTATATCTGAAATAGATGCAGGAGTCCTTTCATTTTCGAAGGGAGATGTTATTTCAGCTACAGTTAGGCAGATACAAACAATGAAAAATGGAAAAATTAAATCTGAGTACCAATTACTAAAGGTGAACAAAATTATTCCCGGATTGCAGCAGGTTAAGCTGTCATTTGATGAGTAGATATTATAATTTTTAAGAGCTCACAATAATGTGGGCTTTTTTATTACCCAAAATTTGCCGTCCAAGTTTCTAAATGGGTTTTTGAGTGGATGAATAACGACCATCGTTATTATGCGCGTTATCAGCAGCTCATGAAGGTAAAGGATGAAAAGATCGAGCAAGCATCTGAATACGGTAAGGGCTTAAACGCTTGGAAGCATGAAAAGAAGGCTATCGAACAGGAAGAGGCGTTTTTGATCGACAAGATCCAAGTGGATATGTTTAGGGTGCATTAGGCTCAATTCCAATTGACAACTTCACATATAAACATTAAGATCACGAGTAGAGGCTTCAAAACCTTAAAACACGGCACCACGCAACCCCGTCAGAGTTGTTTTTTTACATCTATTAAAAATATAGTTTTTCGCCGAACATATTTGATGATGGATAACTAAGCTCAGTCGGGAGGGTGACGAATAAAATACCCTTCGGGGAAATAAGTCCGGCAGCTTGTTTTACTGTTTTTGAACCTCCTGGCACCAATTAGTTAATTGGTAACTTTATAAAAGTTAAGGAGAGTTTAGTTATGAACATCACATCTGTAAAATTTCACGATCAAACAATTCAAGTCTTGCAGCATGAGGATAAGCCTTATATTGCAATGAGAAGTCTTTGTGAGAATATCGGTTTAGACTGGGAAGGACAAAGACAAAGAATTAATAGGAACAAAGTGTTAAAGGCAACCGCCTGTATGATAAAGGCAGTTGCCGAAGATGGCAAAAGTAGAGAAATATTTGCTATTCCTTTGGGGTATTTGAATGGGTGGCTTGCAGGTATAGATATAAATCGTGTCAAACCAGAAATACGAGAAACATTATATTTATATCAGCTTGAATGTTACGACGTTCTCTACAATCATTTCTTGCCAGAAGTTGCAGCGGTATATCCAAACACGATTGACATTGAACAGCAACATGAAATAAAAAGTTTAGTAAACGAAGTCAGTCGTAAGTCGGGCATTCACTATCAGGGGATTTACACTCGACTATATGAGAAATTCAAAATCCCAAGATACCAAGAGTTGTCATTAAGGGATTATCCCGAAGCGATCGAGTTTTTAAACTCTCTTGTTATTCCAAGCGGAAATGATGTTAAAAAAAGAAAGGAGCAAGCATTTGTCGTCGGAGTGATACGAGCAGGTATTGAGAAACGGGACGAAGCTTCAGGTGCATATGATCTATTAGTAGACCAGTTAATGGATGCGGTAGGAAATGTAAGAAAGGAAATGGATAAGGTTTATGAAATTGGGCGAAAAATACGATATGTAAACCAAAGTTGTGGAATTGTTCATGATGCAATGGCAGAGCCCTACGCGAGACTCAATTTTGATAAGTCGGTTTATGAAGAAGGTCAAGAAGTAGCGAAAAAATTAGCTAAACCTCTTAACTTGGAGGGCTGGTCATAATGAAAACGGCTAAATTTGAGCTTCCCGACGGCAAATGGCTTGTCACTGTTAAAGATGGACGCGTTAAAATAAAGAACATGGAAGGGCATGTAGTCCTGAATAAATCTAGCTTTCTCACAGTGAAAGAGAAAGCCAATGAAGCATCAAAAGTGATAGCGGAAATAAAAGCCGTTATCTAAAATCACATTTAATACTTAGAGCAGGTAGCCTACTTAACGAGTCGTTAGTGGGCTATCTTTCGTGGGTTTAATTTATTGAGGTTAAAAATGAAAGTTAAATTATTAACAAACTTAGATGGTAAATATGCCGGTGTTAAAGGCTCAGAGATTGAGATTGACGCTAAAGATTATGCGCGTCTACTTAATAAAAAGGTGATTGCTCCCGTTCCTAAAAAAGAGAGCAAAACTAAAAAAGCGGACGCGCCTGCAGGTGAATGATTTTGATTAGCCCTTTTCTTTGCTATGATTGATATTTTAATGATCAATCTAAGGCAATTATCTATGAGTTATATTCAAGGTGTTTTGACAAGTGACGAGAAAGTATTAGAGCGTGCGCAGGTTTCATATAATGCTTTTGCGCTTGATATTCTTGTCGGCGTTTTATTCCTTTTAATGGGGCTAATGATATCGGCAGCGGATGGAGGTTTTAATTTTGCATATTTTATTGCGATATTCTTAATATTGCGGACTTTCATTCATGTAAAAACTACCGAAATGGCTCTTACAGATAAAAGAATTATTCATAAAGTCGGCTTGTTTGCGCGTAGATCTAAGGAATTGCGCCTAACAAAGACAGAGAGCGTGTATGTAGACCAAGGCGTTTTAGGGAGATTGTTAAATTTTGGCACTGTTGTCGTTGTTGGCACAGGCGGATCACCTTCTAAATTTAGATTTATTGCTAATCCATTAGTATTTAGTAAAGCTACTAATGAGCAGTTAAATACTACAGAAAAATAGCGCGTTTAAGTCAGGTGTCTACTATGAAAGATGAAATTTTAAGCCAGATTAAAGAGGCTCTAGAAAAGAAAGAAGTTGTTAGTTTTATTTATAAGGGAGGCAGAGATCCTAATACAATTCTAGAGATTATACCTTCAAAAATTGAGGGGGATCGAGTGTTTGGGTACTGTCAAGAAACAAAAAAAGTAAAACAGTATTTGCTTTGTAAGATAGAGAAGCCTAGCTCTAGATATGGCGCTTTAGCATATACTGGAAACAAGTTAATATACCAAGATATACTAGAGAGATTATCGATAGGCGATGATGTCTATATAGAAAGGCAGCCTCTAGGCTTTAAAATATTTGATTTAAAAAAAGATGGAAGCCCCAAGAAATATGAGTTTTTATCTTGCTACTATAATGATGAAGTAATGAAATCGTTTTATGATCCTGATAACGAAGAGGCTGATTTTTTAGGAATGGTTATGAGAGCTGAAAAAACAGACTATTGTTGGGTTATTAACAGTAAAAAATATTTAGATATTAACCAGAGATATAAGAAAATATCTACAGTAATTACAAAACTTGATGAGGCGTTGTCAGCAAGAGAAGCCGCGTTGAATTAAATGTTCTAATAGCAAGAAAGCCCGCTTGATAGCGGGTTTTTTATTGCCAAAAATAAGAGAGTATAAAAATGGTTGATGATGTAGTCGTTAGTGTAAAAACAGAAGTTGAAAAAGCCGAAGAGCTTGTCAAGCTTAAGGATAATTTGGCGCGTTTTGGTGAAGCTTCGGAAGAAGTTGAGCAGGGCGTTGACGATCTTGTTGAAAGCATTAATGCCATTGCTGAAGCAAAAGAGATTGCGGACGATATTGCCAAGACGACTGAGGCGTTTAATGCTCAATCAGAGGCACTCGAAAAAGCAAAAGAAGAATATAAACGCGCCGATGAGGCTCTTTTAGAGTTTGGCAATTCTCTATCGGACATTGAAAAGAAAGAAGCCGAAGCCGTTGTAAAAGCGCACGAGAAAGAAGTGGAACGCTTAACTAAGGCCTACGAAAAAGCCGAAAAAGCGATGACTAAGGCAAATGGACGCTATGAAGTTGCCTCTGGTTATGTGAAGCAATTATCGAGTGATAGCGCTTTTTATGAGCGAGAGCTAAATAAAACCATTAAAAAACAAACCGAGTTAAATGGCGCTCTTGAAGGTATGAAAGACCTGTCATTAGCGCGTAAAGATTTTGGCTTAGTTGATGCGCGTAAAGAGATCGATAAGCTAAATGAAAGCTATAGGGTGCTAAAAGAATCTGGCGAGCTGACTACGGGCGAACTTAAGATTGCCCATCAAAAACTGACTGAGGAAGTTAAGAAGTATGAAAAGCAATTAAAAGGGACAGAGGTTGCGTTAGGCAAAATCAAAAAAGGTATTCCTGCGTTTGTTGCCACAGCCGGATTTTTTGGGAAAATGGCTCATGATGCTATGGGCTTTGAATCTGCTATGTCAGATGTCGCTAAGGTAATGGGCGGAACTGATGAAGAAGTGGCGCGATTATCTCGCTCAATTCTTGAGATGTCCAAGCGTATTCCGATCGCAGCCGAGGGTTTGGCAAAAATAGCGGAGTCAGGTGCTCAAATTGGATTACAGGCAGATGATTTAGAGCAATATACCGAGCAGGTTGCAAAAATGGCTACGGCATTTGGCATGACGACAGAAGATGCCGGTAAATCTGTGGCGGATATGATGAACGTATTTCAGATTGGGCTTGATGGCGTTTCTGATCTATCTGATGCAATTAATGAACT
>JAAZCI010000243.1 GCA_012513365.1 Lysobacteraceae bacterium | reverse complement strand
GATATAGCACGATCAATCCAAGGCCGATAATGCCACTGGTGATCGTTGAGCGCCATAAGATGAAATATTCGTTATCTAAGAAGATGGTGAGCCCGGTAAAAAGGAGCGTCACACCGACAGTGCCCCACTCGGTGCGTTTGATATACACCTTGCGAAAGAGCCCAAGAAAGAGAATTGTTGTGATGAGTGAGGCAACAAAAAGGGCTTTCGTTGCGAAGATAAGATCTCGGCCAAAGCCAAAAAAGGCGATGGCGAAGACTAAGGAGCTGACCGTAATCAGCCCCGATGGAAGTTTATTGATCCATGCTTTCGATGACATTTTGAAGACTCGCACCATCTGATAGATTAAAAAGCGTTAGCGATTTATCAATGCGGCGAATCAGACCGGTTAAGACTTTCCCTGAACCGCATTCAACCACATTTTCAATGCCTTTATCCGCAAATCCCGCCACCGTTTCAGTCCAGCGTACTGGCTGATAGAGCTGAGTAATAAGCGCTTCTTTAATCGCTTCGGCATCATTATGGGCTTTCACGTCCACATTATGGATCACAGGAATCGCTGGGGCATTAATTTCGATCGCATCAAGCTCAACCGCTAATTTATCCGCCGCTGGCTTCATTAAAATACAGTGCGAAGGCACCGATACTGGAAGCGGAAGTGCACGACGCGCCCCTTTCTCTTTTGCAAGTTCGCAAGCTGCATCAACTGCTGCTTTTTCACCGGCGATGACTACTTGCCCCGGTGAGTTAAAGTTCACCGCTGATACCGCGCCATCCTTTGAAATTTCTTGGCAGAGCGCAATTACTGCATCATCGTCCATGCCGATAATCGCCGCCATGCCACCCGTTCCTGCTGGAACCGCTGTCTGCATAAATTGGCCACGAAGAGAGACTAGTTTTACCGCATCTTTAAACGCCATCGCGCCCGCTGCAACTAATGCGCTGTATTCACCTAAGCTGTGTCCTGCAACTAAAGCGGGAGTTTTGCCCGTTTTTTCAATCCAGAGGCGATAGAGCGCAATGCTCACCGTTAAAAGCGCGGGCTGAGTGATTTCGGTTTTCCCTAAATCCTCAGCAGTGCCGGTTTTAATAATCTCTGAAAGTGAGAATCCGAGCGCCGCATCAGCTTCATTAAAGGTTGCTTCAACAACGGGGTTATCCCAGCTATCTTTGAGCATCTCTAACGCTTGCGAGCCTTGCCCTGGAAATACGAATGCTAAATTTGCTTGTGTCATAAAATAATCCTTATCTCTACATACGCACGAGCGCAGAACCCCAGGTAAATCCGCCGCCAAAGGCTTCCATTAAGACAAGATCGCCCTTTTTCACTCGGCCATCTTTACGCGCAATATCGAGCGCTAATGGAATGCTCGCCGCAGAGGTGTTGGCGTGTTTATCCACAGTCACCACCATCTTTTCAGCCGTTAAGCCCACGCGTTTTGCCGTAGCATTCATAATGCGAAGGTTCGCCTGATGGGGAATAAACCAATCGAGATCTTCGCCCGTTAAATTGTGTGCATCTAACGTTTCTGTAACTAATTGATGAAGTTTACCGACGGCGTGACGGAACACTTCGTTCCCTTTCATCTGCACATACGGATAAACCTCGGGCCCTGAGATGACTGATTTTTTCACCTCAAGAAGTTCTTTATAATTGCCATCGGCGTGAAGGTGGGTCGATAAAATGCCCGCTTCATCGCTCGCTTCTAAAATAATCGCGGCTGCACCATCACCAAAGAGTACACAGGTAGTGCGATCTTCCCAGTTAAGGAGTTTTGAATAGAGCTCCGCCCCGATCACCATCGCTTTTTTAGCCGCGCCCGCTTTAATAAAGTTATCGGCGATCCCTAACGCGTAGATAAATCCAGAACAGGCCGCACTAATATCAAACGAGGCCGCGCCAACGTTCCCGATGCGTTCTTGCAAAAGCGTTGCGGTAGAAGGATAGGTCTGTTCGGGCGTTGAAGTTGCGAGCACAATTAGATCAAGCTCACTTGCATCAATCCCTGCGTCTTTCAGCGCATCAATCGCCGCGTGGTAGGCTAAATCAACCGGAGTTTCCCCTTCGGCGGCAAGGTGGCGTTGATGGATTCCTGTTCGCTCAACAATCCACTCGTGCGAGGTCTCGATAATCTTTGATAAATCATCGTTGGTCACAATTTTTTCAGGCAAATAGTGGCCTGTACCAATAATCTTTGAATTCTGCATATAACAAACCTACTTTAGTAATCTAGACCGCTGGACTCTTAGGTCACCGCCGTATGATGCATCATGGCTTATTCGGCAAACTGAGTCTCTATCTTATTTAATATTTGTTGATCTACAAGCTTAACAGAAATATCGATCGCATTCTCAAATGAAACACGATCCGCATTCCCATGGGATTTCACCACAATCCCCTTGAGCCCAAGTAGGCTCGCGCCATTGTGTTTACGAGGGTCTAGTTTTGATTTCAGATCTTTAAGAACCGGCATCGCCACCACTGCGGAAAGCTTAGTGAATGCGTTCTTTTTAAATGAATTTTCAAGCCCGCGAGTGATAAGACGTGCGGTGCCTTCCATGGTTTTTAGCGCAACGTTTCCGACAAAGCCATCGCACACGGCGACATCAACATCATCGAAAAAGAGACCATCGGGTTCGATATAACCGCAATAATTAAGTGTAGAGGCTTCAAGCAATTTCGTTGCTTCTTTCACCTGCTCATTGCCTTTAATCGCTTCTGACCCGATATTTAATAACGCCACTTTCGGCTCGGGATTATTATTCACCGCCGCCGCTAAGAGCGAGCCCATCACCGCAAATTGATAGAGATGATCGGCATTAGTATCGACGTTCGCGCCAAGATCGAGCATATGAATGTGCCCCTCTTTGCGCATCGACGGAATCGAGGTACAGATCGCCGGACGATCGATCCCCGGTAGAGTTTTGAGCACAAAGCGCGCCGTTGCCATTAAAGCGCCAGTATTGCCCGCGGACATACAGGCATCCGCCTCTTTCGCTTTGACAAGGTTGATCGCCACACGCATCGATGAATCTTTTTTATTGCGCAGTGCACTTTGCGGAGAATCATCCATCTCCACCACTTCACTTGCGTGCCGAATGACAAGTCGCCCCGACTGAAAATGAGGCTCTTTCTCCATTAAAGGCGTAAGAACCGCTTCGTCACCAACCCCAATAATGGTTAAGTGAGGATGCCTTGTAAGCGCGCTCAATACCGCCGGCATAAATTCTGCCACACCGTTGTCGCCACTCATTAAATCCACAGCTAATTTGATTGGTCTGCTACTTCCCATCGTAAACTCTACTTTTTACCTCTTTTAACACAAAAAAACCTACGCAATTATTCAATAAATTCGCGTAGGTTTCTCTACAGTTCATTGCGAATGCTTATTCAGCATCAACAACCGCTTCGTTTTTGTGAATCACTTTACGGCCACGGAAGTAACCGTCTGCAGTTACGTGGTGACGTAAATGCATCTCACCTGTGGTTTGATCAACACTTACAGGACGAGTAGTTAGTCCATCATGTGCACGACGCATGCCGCGCTTAGAACGACTCACTTTTGATTTTTGAACAGCCATTTTAAACTCCTAAATATATTCAAATAATCGTAAAATTATTTTGTTTGCTCACTTCTTGAATCTAAATAGACGGTAGTTCCCCATATCGTCTATTTTTCAAGGAGATCCGCCAATCCAGCGAAAGGAAATTTCCTCTCTTCTTCAATCACTTTTTGGTTTTTAATAAACTCTCTACCGGCACAATAAGTCTCCTCATCATGATAAGGAATGACTGGCAGGGCTAATAAAATTTCATCTTCAAGATGATAGAGAAGTTCTTGTGGATCATCCTCTTCAATAATAAGGACCACCTCATCTTCATCAATTTTATCAGCTTCGTATTCGCTTTGCACAGGAATCCAACGAAAGTCGAGCACAATCGGATACGCAAACGGCTCTAAACAACGCTGGCAAATCAGATGAACTGTTGCCTTAATTGTGCCGCGGACGCTCGTTTTATGTTCCGAGTCCGGACCTGCTTCTAGACGAACATCGATCTCAGGGTCCACGTGGTCAATTAGATCAACCTCCGCTAAACGAGTAAAGAACTCACTCGATATCGGCGCGTGAAATGAGAGCTCTGTTTCCAGGGCTTGCCAAATTGTTAACGTATTATAGTTCAAAAAACACCAAACAATTCTAATAAAAGAGAGCTATATTAAGCCATATCGTGCTAATTTGTCAAAAATTAGTTCGATTTCTGATAGTGTCCGCTCTTCCCGCCGGACTTTTCTAAAAGCTCAATATCGGTAATGCGCATGCCTTTATCCACCGCTTTGAGCATATCGTAAATGGTCAATAAGCCGACAGATGTCGCGGTAAGTGCCTCCATCTCAACGCCGGTAACGCCATTGGTTTTCACCACCACTTCAATCGAAACCGATTTTTCTGCCTCATTTAGGATAAAATCCACTTCCACTTTCGTCAAGGGGAGCGGATGGCAGAGCGGAATTAAGGTCGCCGTCTGTTTTGCTGCTTGAATCGCCGCAATGCGCGCAACGCCAAGCACATTCCCCTTTTTCGCACTTTCTGAGACAAGTTGTGAAAATGCGGTCTCATTCATATAGATTTTACCCCCGGTGACCGCACGGCGAGCCGTGACAGCCTTTTCACTCACATCGACCATGTGGGCATCACCTTTTGGGTTTAAATGCGTTAATGAACTCATTAATCGTCCTCTCCATCAATTGCTTCAGTAATGTAATATTCTAGCGGCTTTTTCATACGCCGTTCCGGAATCAACGCTTTTCGATCGGTAATTCCCGAACGGTGCACCGCTTTTTTATCGCCCGATAAGAGATAATGCCACTCAGGCAGTGCTTCATTTTCATAGCGGCGGCGGTACGCGCAGGTTTCTGGCAGCCAATTAATCTCGCGCAGATCCTTATAATCAAGTTTAATGCACTCAGGCACATAACGCTGACGAATCGCATAACGACTACAGCGGCACGATCTCAAATCGAGCAGATTACAGGCGACATTCGTCGCATAGACGCGCCCCGTATCCGCATCTTCAATCTTATTAAGACAACAGAGCCCACAGCCATCGCAGAGCGCTTCCCATTCAGCATCATTGAGCGTTTCAAGGGGTAACGTCCAAAATTCATCGCGCAACGTCATATCATCCATGAGAACGCTCCTTTTCACCCATTTTTAATTCGCCGGCTTTCTCATCAACAAGGGTATCAGAACATTCATCAATCTCAACTCGGCACCCATCGATCACCGCATGATCGGTTTTAATGTGGGTAATGTGCCAATTTTTACACTGCTCATCTTGCGGCTCAAGTGAGATCGTAATCTCCATCTTATCCACACGATGAAGCGGCTCGCCTGAATCAAGGAGCGCCTCAGGATTTTGGAAAAAGAAGACCAATTGATTGCCCACAAGCAAAATCAGCCACGACAGATAGAGCCACATAATAAAGAGCACAATGCTCGCAAACCCTGAATAGATAATCGCTTGCTTACCGGAATTAACCACAAACAGAGTAAAGAGCTTCCCGACGATATACCAGAAGTTCGCCGCAATCAGCGCGCCTAAAAAGGCCGGAATGACGCGTACTTTACTGTGGGGGATAAAGAGATAGATCACCCAAATGAGGATCGTCACAATGGAGATTGTCAGCGCCTTACTCACTAAAAAGGAGATCACCGGATGGGGGCTTATCAGCATCAATTTATCCATCAACGCACCAGAAAAGATCGAGGTAATCGCAAAGATAAAGACCGGCCCCATCAGCACCACTAAGAGATAATTGACAAAGCGTGTTTGTAAGTTACGCCCTTTGACAACACCCCAAATTTTATTAAAGGCGCGCTCAATGGTTGAAATAAGACCGACCACCGTATAAAAGAGCACCAACAGCCCCGCCCCGCCGAGTACCACCCCTTGGACATTATCCACAAGGCCGATCAGAACGGAGACAAATTCATTGGCGCGATCTTCCCCTAAAAAGCCGACGGCATCATATAAAAGTGGCTCTAAACTGCGGTGAACGCCAAACCCTTTTAAGACCGAAAAGCTGATCGCAATGAGCGGAACAAGGGAAAGGAGCGTGGTATAAGTGAGCGATTGTGCCCGCTCTTTAAGCTCCCCTTCCATAAAACGCCCCACCATTCGGTAGATCAATAAAAGAAGATAGCGAGGGGGATTTAACGGCGCCTCGCTATTTAATAACCACGCTTTCGCGCGTTCAATCTGTTTCATAT
>JAAZCI010000242.1 GCA_012513365.1 Lysobacteraceae bacterium | reverse complement strand
TTTTCTAAAAAGTCCGACGCCCCGAGCTTTGTCGCTTCAATGGCGTGCTCGAGAGTGCCATGTCCGCTCATCATAATCACCGGTGCCATATTGCCCGCTTCACGCCACGATTTAAGCAGTGAAATCCCATCAATGTCGGGCATCCAAATATCGAGCAAAATCAGATCAGGATCGGTCGATTCTTTGAGGGCATTGGCTTCCGCGCCGTTATAGGCAACCGCCACTTCGTATCCTTCGTCTTGTAAAATGTCGCTGACGAGATCGCAAATATCTTGTTCATCATCAACAATTAAGATTTTCGCTGGATTATCGGCCATAAATATAGAAACTCCTGAATGAATGGTTTTCAATTAACAATTAAATTAAAATTGTGGATAAAAAGAACGCCTATAGGGTCGATTGTATCACGTTCCTAGAGGCGTTTTTCGTTTGAGCGTTTTAAAGCGTTACCCCAATTTAGTGGTAATGTTCGCGGGATGAATCGTGATTATGATTCATCACCCGCATCACTTTTTGTGGCTTTTTTAGTCGTCGTCTTTTTAGCTGCCGTTTTAGCTGCCGTTTTAGTGGCTGTTTTTGACGTTGCTTTGGTTGCAGCTTTGGCTGTTGTTTTCTTGGCTGCAGGCTTTTTGGCAGCCGTTTTTTTAGCCGTTGTCTTCTTCGCGGTCGTTTTCTTTTCTGCAGCCTTTTTGGTAGTGGTTTTTTTCGCACGGGTTTTTTTGGCCGGTGCTTTTTCGATCATCTCTTTACACTCATCTAAAGTAAGCGTTTTCGGGTCACGATCTTTCGGAACACGCACGTTTTTCGTGCCATCTGTGATATAAGGCCCGTAGCGACCATTAATTACCTCGATGGTGAGCTCTCCCTCTTTAAAGGTGTGGATATATTTCGCCGCTTCTGCCTCTTTGTGCGCTTTAACCACCTCCAGTGCCTCTTCATAGGTCACCGTGTAAGGGTCGTACTCTTTGAGCGAGACGAATTTACGTGGACCGTATTGGATATAGGGCCCAAAGCGACCGATATTGGCGCGAATATCATAATCATCATCGCCTTTGCCTAGAACGCGCGGTAATTTAAAGAGTGCAATGGCCTCTTCGAGCGTGATGGTATCGAGCCGTTGATCGGGAAGAAGTGAAGCAAATTTTGGTTTTTCTTCATCATCTTTATCGCCAATTTGAGCAAAGGGTCCATAGCGACCAATTCGAACAGATACAGGCTTACCAGTTTTCGGATCATCCCCTAAAACGCGGGCTTGGGCCACATCCGCGCGGGAGACATTCTCTTCCACATCATCGCATTGAGTGATAAACGGTTGCCAGAAAGCATCAAGAAGTGGTACCCACTCTTTTTCACCGCGAGATACCTCATCGAGGCTATCTTCAAGCGTTGCGGTGAAATCATAATCGACATATTGGGTGAAATGTTCGGTTAAAAAGCGCGAGACAATTTGTCCTACATCTGTAGGAATAAAACGGCGCGCATCCATGGTGACATACTCACGATTTTGCAGGGTCGAGATAATGCTTGCATAGGTTGAAGGACGGCCAATGCCATACTCTTCAAGGGTTTTTACGAGCGAGGCTTCCGTATAACGGGGTGGTGGCTCAGTAAAATGTTGATTGGGGATGATATCGCTTAGTGCAACAATATCGCCAACCGCCATCTCCGGTAAGATGCGATCTTCCTCTTTCTCAGCTTTTTCATCATCATTATCTTCAAGATAGAGACTCATAAAGCCTGGGAAAGCGATGGTTGAGCCGTTAACGCGGAAGAGGTGTTTGCCTTGCTCCCCTAAATCAACGGCGGTGGTATTCATAATGGCTGATTCCATCTGAGAGGCAACGGCACGTTTCCAGATTAGCTCATAGAGACGATATTGATCCGAATTGAGATATTGTTTTACCGATTCTGGCGTTCTAAACACCGAGGTAGGGCGAATCGCCTCGTGAGCCTCTTGGGCGTTTTTGGATTTCGTTTTATAGATGCGTGGCGCTTCAGGGCAATACTCTTTGCCGTGTTCGCGGGTAATGTATGAGCGAATGTCGGTAAGCGCTTCATCCGATAACGTAACCGAGTCGGTACGCATATAAGTAATCAGACCGATCGTTTCGGTGCCAAGATTAATCCCCTCGTAGAGATTTTGTGCAACGCGCATGGTGCGAGAGGCGCTAAAACGAAGTTTGCGTGACCCTTCCTGTTGCAAGGTTGAAGTGGTGAAGGGCGGTGCGGGATTGCGGCGACGTTGACGTTTTTCAACATTGACAACCGGTAGTTCATTGCCAAAGGCGTCGGTTAATGTTTTAACCACATGGACAGCCGATTTTTCATCGCGGAAACTAAATTGCTCCACCTTTTCAGCCTCAAAATCGGTGAGGCGCCCGGTAAATTTACTTGAATCTTTATTGAGATCAGCGGTGATCGACCAATATTCTTCAGAGACGAAGGCGTTAATCTCATCTTCACGCTCACAAATCATGCGAAGTGCTGGTGATTGAACACGTCCTGCCGACAAGCCAGGGCTAATTTTCTTCCATAAAAGCGGTGATAAATTAAATCCAACGAGATAATCGAGCGCGGTTCGAGCTTGCTGCGCATTGACTAAATCCATCGCAAGATCGCGGTGATTTTGTACTGCATCTTGGATCGCTTTTTTAGTGATTTCGTGGAAAACCACGCGTGAAATCTTCTTATCTTTTAAGGCTTTTTTCTCTTTTAGATACTCTAAAATATGCCATGAAATCGCTTCCCCTTCGCGGTCCGGGTCCGTTGCGAGCATGAGATTGTCTGCGTCTTTTAACGCCTTTTCAATCGCCGCGAGATGCTTTTTATTTTGGCTAAGGACTTCATACTTCATATCGAAGTTATTATCTGTGTCCACAGAGCCTTGTTTACGCACAAGCGCACGCACATGCCCAAATGAGGCAAGTACGGTAAAATCTTTCCCTAGATATTTTTCTATGGTTTTTGCTTTGGCTGGTGATTCAACTATGACCAGTGATTTTGTCATTAAATATTACCTTATATCCCGAATGTAGATAAGATTGGTGCGCGATTTGAGTAGCTCGCGTTTTGGGTGTTTGTTATAATACCTAAATTCCAATCGAATAAAAATGTTATATTTAGTTTGGAGTTTTTTTTGAGAATTTCAAGTGATCTAACATTATAGTTATAAATTGAGAGCAAGTTAAACCTATGTATTTTGAAAAGAAAGAGAAGAACCGTTCATTTTTTTGGGTCTATATTATCCTATTTGTCGCCTTTATTATCTGGGTAATGCTCGATGAAGGTGAGAATTTACAAGAAGAATATCAAGTGCACGAGCTTCAATTTGAACGATAGGCCATTCAATTAAGATAGATCAAATAATATGATGAATAAACCGGGTGCTACGGGATTAAAACGCATTATCAATGCGTTTTTTTACTCTATGAAGGGCATAAAAGCGGCATTTAAATCGGAAGCAGCGTTTCGTCAAGAGGCGTTACTCGCCATCATTTTAATTCCGCTCGCGTTTTGGCTCGCTGATACCAAAATTGAGCTAATATTAATGGTGGGTTCGGTGCTCTTGTTGAT
>JAAZCI010000241.1 GCA_012513365.1 Lysobacteraceae bacterium | reverse complement strand
CGTTACCATCTCATAGATAAATTGATTCGGCGCTTCGCCATATTGATAGGTTTCACTTGAAAAAATCTCATCCCACATCGCTTTTGACATGCTCACTCCTTGTGTGCTTCTAATTTAAAATGATTCTCATTATATTGAATAATTAAGGATAGCTCACCTTATTTTAAAGGTCGATCTGCGTCAATAAAACACCCTTTTTCTTCACAGATCTTTACTGAAGTAATCACGAAATGCTCAGCCTAAACGAGAGGCTTTATCAATCTTTCTCTAAGGGCTTATTTAGCCTTTAAATCAGCCAGTTTAATGATGATTATGGGATTTAATCACCCAAGAAGAACATTGTTCTAATCAAAATCGATCTATTTCTGATCTTTTTTCGGTCATAACTTGATCAATTATTGATCAAATTACCCCATAAACCCACCCAATGATAACGACAGTTAACATTGAGTTTTACTAGCATATCCGAGCCTCTTGCGCCATTATATCCCTCTTAGATGATAAAAAATAAGGTGCATTTTTTTAAAATTCATCTTATGATAACAATTGTTAACTTCAGTGGCTGATTGAATCAAATCGATCACTGCAAAAAAATTACATAACAACATCGTTAAGGTTGAGGTATTTTCCATGAAATCAATGTTACGAGCGATCTTTCGCTTTTTGTTTAAGGTCGAGCTAAATCTCTCTGAGAAAGCGTCGAATACCGAAGGGATTATCGTATGTAATCACCAATCGTTTTTGGACGGGCTACTGCTTGGGCTGTTTTTACCGCAAGCGCCGCTCTTTGTCATTGATAAAGCCATTGCACAGCGGTGGTATTTCCGCATTCCGCTTAAATTTATTGATCATGTCACCATCGACAGTCAACATCCAATGTCGATCAAATATCTCGTTGAAAAGGCGAAAGAAGGCCGCAGCATTGTGGTCTTTCCTGAAGGGCGCATCACCCTTACCGGAAGCTTTATGAAGTTTTATGAGGGCTCTGCATTTGTGGCTTATCGCGCCAATGTCCCGCTCATTCCGGTCTATCTTGAAGGGGCTGAATTTACCTTTTTCGGACGTCTTAAAGGATTGGTTAAACGCCGTATCTTCACCCCGATTAAAATCACCATGGCTGACCCTTTAACCATCACCGTGCCGGAGAATTTCATTGGCCGTGAACGCCGTCAATATCTCTCCGATTATACCCATAAACTCTTTATGGATTTCCGCATTGCCTGCTATGAGCCCGATACGCTATTTAATTCTCTCTTAAAAGCGCGCAATGAATTTGGCGGAGACCGAATTTGCGCTGATGATATCTCGCGTAAACCGAAAACTTATAACCGTTTTATCACAGAATCGATCGCAATTGGACAGCTCCTTTCACACCATACCTTGCCAAAAGAGCGTGTCGGAGTGCTTCTTCCAAATGCCACCATTACTGCTGAAACCATTATGGGCCTCTCTGCATTTCAGCGTACACCAGCGATGCTCAACTATACAGCGGGCGTTAAAGGGATGGGCGCTGCGATCTCGGCGGCGGAAATTAAAACCATCATCACCTCGCGCCGATTTGTGAGTAAAGCCAATTTATGATCAATAGTAGAGGCCTTTAGCGACCTCAATTGGGTCTACGCGGAGGATCTCAAATCCACCATTACCTTAAATGATCGTCTTGAGATTGTGAAAAAACGCCTCTTTCCAAGCAAATATCTCCCGCAGCTCTCCCCTGAATCTGAAGCCGTAATTCTCTTTACCTCAGGTTCAGAAGGGTTACCGAAAGGGGTTGTGCATACGCATCGCTCGCTCTTAACGAATGTGGAGCAGATTCGTACCGTTGCGGACTTTACCGCCAAAGACAAATTTATGATTACGTTGCCGCTCTTTCACGCATTTGGGCTGACAGTGGGAACGATTCTCCCCTTTATGGCCGGCTCGCAGGTCTATTATTATCCATCACCACTCCACTATCGCGTGATTCCGGAGGTGATTTATGAGATTCAAGCAACGGTACTCTTTGGCACGTCAACCTTCCTATTAAATTACGCTAAACGCGGCAATCCTTATGATTTCTCCTCACTTCGCTATGTGGTCGCGGGGGCGGAACGCCTCTCAGAAGAGACGCGCAAAATTTGGAACGATAAGATCGGCCAACGCATTTTAGAGGGTTATGGCGTAACCGAATGTGCGCCGGTGATCGCGATTAACGTACCGATGAATTATAAACAAGGCACCGTTGGCAAAATGCTTCCCGGAATCGATGCGAAACTTCTTAAAATCGATGGCATCAAAGAAGGCGGCGAGCTTGTGGTCCGCGCCGGCAACGTCATGGCGGGCTATCTCTTTGCCGATAACCCCGGCGTAGTGGTAAAACCTGAGTTAAATGGTGAAACGGGCTGGCATAAAACCGGTGATATCGTCACCATGGATGAGCGCGGATTTGTCTCTATCCAAGGGCGTGCGAAACGCTTTGCGAAAATTGCGGGGGAAATGGTCTCCCTTGAAGTGGTGGAAACGCTCCTACAAGAGGCTTATCCTGAAATGGCCCATGCGGCGGTGGTGCGTCACGATTCAAAACGCGGTGAAGCGATTGTGGTCTTCACCACACAAAAATCGCCGAAACGCCAGATGTTACTTGAGATTGCGCAGAAACTTGGGATCAATGAATTGGCGATTCCCCGTGATTTCCGTGAGTTGATGGAGATTCCGCTTCTTGGCTCAGGAAAGATCAATTATCCCGCGTTAAACGCAATGCTCTAAGATCACTCTCGAACATCATTAAAAGGCGGCACACAGATGCAAACTTTAACGGATATCGCTCAATTCCCGGAAGCAAAGAAAGACAGGCGCTCAGCGCGCCTTCTGAATAAGCCACTTTTAATGGTGATTGGGGCACAGTTTTTCTCAGCCCTTGCGGATAATGCGATCTTTTTCGCCCTCCTTGAGTTTTTGCCCACCAAAGGCTACTCAAGTTACAGCACCTATCTCCTGCAGGGATCGTTTGTCTTTTTCTATATTCTACTCGCCCCCCTCGTCGGTTATTTTGCCGATTCTCGCTCAAAAGGCGCTGTCCTTTTTAGGGGAAATGCGCTTAAAATCGCAGGGGTATTACTGCTCTTTTTAAACATTAATCCATTTCTCTGTTACGCCCTTGTGGGCATGGGCGCGGCGATCTATTCACCGGCAAAATTTGGAATTTTAAGTGAACTGGTAAAGAGCGAGCTATTAGTGAAAGCGAACGCCTTAATTGAAGGTTCTACCATTTTGGCAATCCTCTTAGGCGCCTATCTTGGTGGCACAATCACCACATCACTTGGCATCACCGTTGCCATTATTGCTACCGCTCTTTTTTATGGCGCAGCGCTGATTAGCAACCTCTTTATTCCAAAACTGTCGCCGATGATTACCGAAAAACGCACCATCGGCTCACTGCTTCCAGAATTTATCCATACGCTCAAAGCGCTCTTTGCTTCGCCCTATGCCCGCTTTGCAATTTTAGGCACAAGCCTCTTTTGGGGGGCTGCGACAACGCTTCGATTATTGTTAAACGATTGGGTGCGCGATCATTTAGGAAAAGGGATCGATACTGTGGCGCTATTTAATATTATTGTCAGTGTCGGGATTGTGATCGGTGCTTTTCTCGCCTCCTTTTTAATCACCATCAAAACCCTACGCCGGGCACTTTGGGCGGGCGTTGCCATGGGGATTATTACCGCAATTTTCTCCTTTCAATCCCACCTTTTTACGATCTACCTACTGCTGGTGCTCGTTGGCATCTTTGGTGGGCTCTACGTGATTCCTCTTAATGCGCTCTTACAAAAAAGTGGCCAGGATCTACATGGCGTTGGCCAAGCGGTAGCGGTGCAAAATTTTGCTGAAAATAGCGTAACGCTCTGCATGATGGGGATCTTTGCCTTCTTTAGCTATCTTGATCTCTCGGCGACACTTTTGATGATCGGATTTGGTGGATTATTTTGTCTTTCGATGGCCGCACTCTCCTGGGAAGCACGGCGCCAAAAACTTTTCTAATCCGAGCCTAATTGCGATCCCGATCAAGCATAAACGGATCATAATTTGTGGTAAAAAGTTGATTTGTGGCTTTCAATTTTTGCGTAATATCCCTACAATGAAGGAGTAAGTTACCCATAATAATAATGATAAATAGCGTGGCTTACCCATTTAATTCAAAATGATAAGGAGAAGTACTATGTTTCCTGAATACCGCGATTTAATTGTAAAATTACTCAAAACGGACAACTACTTTGCAACTCTCTTTAACCGTCATAGCCGTCTTGATACGGAAATCACGAAAATTACCAATAGCACCATTTCCACCTTTAACGCCCATGAGTTATCGGCACTTAAACGCGAAAAGCTTGAATTAAAAGATCAGATCTATGCGCTACTTCGTAAGGCGGATCCCACACTAGCACAGGCATAATTTGATCACACTTTAAGAATTTGAAGCAATAAGGCATCTTTGGCAAGGTGCCTTTTTTAATGCCCATTAATGTCTTACTAAACATGTCTTATTAAAGACTTCCTCCTCTCCTTTCAAAGATTGATCACTTTTCACGCAAAAAAACTTCGCATCTTTTTAATTTTTTACCCCTCTTTACGCTCATTTT
Source organism: Lysobacteraceae bacterium (assembly GCA_012513365.1). GTDB lineage: Bacteria > Pseudomonadota > Gammaproteobacteria > Cardiobacteriales > Wohlfahrtiimonadaceae > CALZBJ01. The sequence goes on along the minus strand of JAAZCI010000241.1, from coordinate 10,275 downwards.
CTATCAAAGCAGGAAGACGCACCGCATGAAATTGTGCTCACCCATCAACCTATAAAATTGATCTACAAAAAATTTTAAACAAAATCAATGAGATTCATCAACTTCGACTGATTATTGAGCAATCAATTTGGATAAATGTTTGTTTTATCCTATATCAAGATGTAAATTAAACTCTCACGGACCACTGAATAAAAACAACTATTCCTTTTTCGGAATTAAACGGTCTATACTGCAAAATTGAATAAAATAAAGTTGAAAAGGAGACAAGTCATGGATACGAAAGTGAAAACCATGATTCACAAGGAGAGTTTGCTTTACCGAGTTTTAAATCACGAACTAAGTGGTGGAATTTTCTTAATTCTGTGTACGATATTTTCACTTGCGATCACCAATAGCCCGGTTGGTGAAGGGTATCTTAAAATTTGGGATACGCCGATGTTTGGCGAGAACCTCGCACACTGGGTTAATGACGGCTTAATGGCGATCTTCTTCCTCTATGTTGGATTAGAGTTAAAACAAGAGATCTATTACGGCGAACTGCGTAATATCAAGACCGCAGCCCTCCCCATTTTTGCAGCAATGGGCGGAATGCTGATCCCAGCTGGATTTTATATCATGCTCAACTTCGGCAATGCAGAGACCATGGGTGGCGCGGGAATCCCGATGGCGACCGATATCGCATTTGCCCTTGCGGTGATCACTTTAGTGGGTAAAAATGTACCCTTTGCGCTTCGCCTTTTCTTAACCGCGCTTGCCGTGATTGACGACTTAGGCGCGATCATTGTGATTGCGATCTTCTACACGAGCCAACTGCATTTAGAATATCTCGCAGTTGCACTCTTGATTTTAGCAGGGCTTTTCATCATGAATACCCGTGGCGTAAAATCACTCCTTCCTTACGTAATTGGCGGGATTGCGGCGTGGTATTGTATGCTTAACTCAGGGATTCACGCAACGATCGCTGGGGTACTCCTCGCGTTCACCATTCCTTCAAACCGCATTAAATCAGAATCGCTCTCTTATATGATCGAAGTGGTTCTCGCAAAACCGGTGGCCTTTATTATTCTCCCCCTCTTTGCGCTCGCAAGTACCGCAGTGACGGTTGATGCAAGCAGTACTGGCGCCCTTGCGGAGAACTACGGTCTTGGTATTTTACTCGGTCTTGTGGTGGGTAAACCGATCGGTATTACCCTCTTCTCGTTCATTGCGTGCAAACTTAAAGTCTGTTCACTGCCAAGTTCCATCAACTGGAAAATGGTCTTTGGCGCGGGGATGCTCGGCGGGATTGGATTTACCATGTCGATCTTCATCACTATGCTCGCGTTTAATGATGTTGAACACATTAACAACGCTAAATTCAGTATCCTTGTGAGCTCGATGGTGGCTGCGGTTGCAGGCTTTATCTATCTTAAGATTGTGTGCCATAAGCCTCTTGAAGCCTCTGACAATGCTGAAGAAGCGAATGCGTAATCAGATCTAATCAAAAGATCTCATTAAAAATCAGATCAACTCCATTATTTAGACTAATGGATCATAAAAAAAGCCCTCCTGAGTCAACGCTCGGAGGGCTTTTTATTGCGGAAAATGCCTATGGATGAAATGGGAAGAGTACCGGAAGCACAAAGATGCTCACCATCATCACAATTAAGGTAAAAGGAACGCCAAGTTTTAAGAAGTCACCAAAGCTATAGCGCCCCGGCCCCACAACGAGCGTATTAACCGGCGATGAGACCGGCGTCATAAAGGCGGCCGATGCAGCGACCGCCACCGTCATCGCAAAAGGATACGGTGAGACTTCCATCGCGTTCGCCACCTGAATTGCAATGGGCGCAAGTAAAATTGCGGTAGCGGTATTGGAGATAAAGAGCCCGATCACCGCCGTTAATAAAAAGAGTGCAAATAAGAGGAAGCGCGGGCCGAAATCGCCCACCATCGAAAGAAGAAACTCCACCGCAAGGTCTACCCCGCCGGTTTTTTGCAGCGCCACCGCAAAGGGGAACATTCCCACAATCAAAATAATGCTCTGCCAATGGATCGAGCGATAAGCATTTTCCATATTAATGCAGCTAAATGCCCCCATTAAGAGACAGCCAAAGAGCGCAACAAGAACATTCGGGAAAATCCCGGTAATCATTAGAGCCACGGTAATCAGCAAGCTAATTAGCGCATAGGGCGCTTGACTTGAGGAAGGCGCAACCTCTTCAATTTCAGCCGGAATACTCAATACAACGAAGTCTTGCAGATGGGTTTGGAGCTGTTTAATCGCCTTCCAAGTACCAATCACGAGCAAAATATCCCCACTTTTCAGCTTTTCATTACTGAGCTCATGCTCAAGCGCCTCATCATCCCGGCGAATCCCCACCACGTTTAGGCGATAATGGGAACGGAATTCACTCTCGAGCAGGCTCTTTCCGATTATTGCTGAATCCGGGTGAACAATTACCTCTGCCATCCCAATCTCGCGGGATTGGTCGGTAAAATAGTCGCCGGCAAAGGGAAGCATCTCAAGATTCCACTCGGTACAAAAATCCTCAAAAAGCTCCGGATAGAAAAAATCAATGAGTAAAATATCATCTCGGCGAATCTCACGGTCCGGCACCGCATCGAGTACATTATGCCCAAAGCGCCCCTGTTTCAGCTCAATGGCAATGATGTTGGCGCTATGATTTTCCCGCAGATGCAATTCGCCAAGCGTACTTCCAATCATCATCGAACCGATCTTAACGCGCACACGGCGGCTTCGTCCAGTGAGTTTATAATCTCGTATAAAGTCATAGAGATGACGGCGCCCTTGTTTCGCTTTATCAATGGGCTTTTCCGCTTTTTTCGCTAAAATTCGGCGCGCAAAGAGCATATAGATAATCCCGATCACAAGAATAATGAGCCCGACCGGCGTAAACGAGAAGAAGTTAAACGGCTCTAAACCGGATTGCTCAAGCTGGGAGCTCACCACTAAGTTCGGCGGCGTTGCCACGAGCGTCATCATGCCACTAATTAATCCTGCAAAACTGAGCGGCATCATAAGCCGACGTGGATCGGCCTTCATCTTTGCGGCAATGCTCAGCACAATGGGAATAAAGATCGCCACAATCCCCGTTGAGCTCATCACCGAGCCCAAGATCGCCACCGAGAGCATTAAAAAGACAATCAGCCGCGTCTCATTATTTTTAGCCTGTTTAACGAGCCAATCGCCCACTTGATAGGCAACGCCCGTTCGCACAAGCCCTTCCCCAATCACGAAAAACGCCGCCACTAAAATAACGCTGCTGTCGCTAAATCCATTAAGCGCATCATCAAGAGTGATCACACCCGTAATCGGCAACACAATAATGGCAATAATCGCCACCACATCCATGCGCGGTTTGTTCATTAAAAAGGCAACAATGGCCGCAAAGAGCAAAGCTAAAACCGTGATTAACTCACCATTCATGTTACTTTCGTCCTTATCTGAGTGTTTATCAATTTATTGCTCAATAGTATAGCGAAATCGTGCCCGTTTACCGCTTTATTTTTCTGAAAAGTAAATGTTTTTGAAAATCTTTTTTTCGTCCCCACAATGTTTTTAGATGGAGTTCTCATTTATTATGAGAATAAATCTCAATAACTGCATTAACAAGTTGATTATTTCTTAAATCGAAGACAAAAAACCACTACAAATCAAATCAGTAGGTGATAAGTCTAAAATAATTTAAAAAAAGACTTTACTTTTACTCCGATCGCATTAATAATAGATCTCAGTTGATACAGATTCTCATTTAAGAATCAACACTAATAAGCCAAGTGATGATTCATTTGTATAAATGCGATCTTTGTGACAACGAGTGCAGAACGATTTGTAAGTGACTCTATAAATTATTCGACACGACCTACCTAGAAAAATGAGCAACCTTAGTAACACACAGTAATAAGCAGTAACGATAAACAATAGTTCAAACCCTTAACGTTAATCAATTAATAAGATAGATAACAATACCGATGGCAAACGCGCACACAACTACACACTACACAACCTCGTCGCACTTGCCGATGATGGTGGCAGTTTTTGGTCATACCCCTTAGCTGCCCTATCATTTCCCATTTTAAAGAAGATCTTTAGGAATATTGCTTTTCTATTACCTCCAGACCTTTTCAATATTCTCAGCAATAGCTCTTCTTTTTGACCTCTCTTACTTTAAGAGGGGTCTTTTTTTGCCGGCCAGAAAAACTCTAACGCTATATCTTTATATAAACTATATTTGAACCATCTATCGGTAAGCAATTTCGATCACCGCTATTTAATCTATAAACTTATCACTTAAAAAATGATTCGCTATACTGCATGCTGTCATTCTTTGAAGGATATTTACCAAACAATAGGAGTTGTCATGAGCCGAGAAGTCGACCACATTTTTACCGCGCAGCCCACGGAAGATGGCGCCGGGGTCAAATTACGGCGGGTATTTAGCAGCACACACTATCCATTTACTAATCCATTTATCATGATGGATGAATTTGGATCGGACGATGCAAGCGATTATATTGCAGGATTCCCCGCGCACCCCCATAAAGGCTTTGATACCATCACCTTTATGTTAAACGGCAAAATGACCCACCAAGATAGCACCGGTGGCGAAGGGACAATTTCCGACATGGAAGTGCAATGGATGCAGACCGGACGCGGCATTATTCACAGCGAAATGCCTGCACAGACGGAAGGAAAAATGCGCGGCATGCAGATTTGGCTCAATGTGCCGAAAACCAAAAAGGTGGCAGAGCCTGCTTATCACGGCTTTAAAGCGCGGGAAACCGTCACGGAAAATGGCAATACGCTCCATGTGATTGGCGGCGATTATAATGGTACAGAAACCGAGCTCCGCCCGCCTGCAACCGATCCTCACATCTATTACCTCATCTTTAATGATGCCATGGGCGATCATTTTATTTTTGAGGAGTCGCGCACCGTTTTAATCTATCTATTAAAAGGGCAAGCGAAAATCGGCAATATGATTTTAAAAGAGGGACAAGTGGCCGCACTCGACCATACCTCTGATCTGGTGATGATGAACGCCGAACTTGGCAGTGAAGCGATGATTTTAAGTGCCCTTCCCATCGATGAGCCGATGATTCAATACGGCCCCTTTGTGATGAATGAGCGCCACGAAATTAACGAAGCGATTACTGCGTATCAAAATGGGACGTTTTTGGACTGATTGTTATTCATTCATCGCTCATAGTGCCCCTTTATTTAGTAATGCAACGTTTCAATAAAAGTTGATAGCGCGATTCAAGCGTCTCTAAATAGATCTTTGAATCGGCTTCAAACGGAAGCGGATGATCGATAATCACATCGCAGTTAAATGGGACAAAGAGTGCCTCCCCTTTTGGAAGTGCTTTACCTAACCCCCGTAAAATTACCGGAACGACGATCGTCTCCGGATGGCGCTCAATCAGATAATGAATCCCCCGCTTTAATCGAAACTCACGCTCTTCAGTCTGTGAGCGCGTTCCTTCAGGAAATAAAATAATAATTTGCCCCTGCTCTAACGCTTTATAACACTCGTTAAAAAGTTCAGCAGGCGCAACGCGATCATAACGGCGCATCGGAATAATATCGAGGCAATGGATCGAAAACCACGCAATCCAGCGATTTCTTAAAAAGTAATCCGCCGCCGCGACCGGACGCACTCGATGAATTTGCGAGAGCGGATAGAGACTCATCAACACTAGCGTATCAAGATGGCTCGTATGATTGGCCGCTAAGATTGCAGGCCCCTCTGCCGGAAGCCTCTCGCGATTGACCAAATTAAGCCCGAGCGCAATTAAGACAATCGGTTTGACGAAAAGCCCAAAAAAGAGAATTTTCGCCCATTTAATAGCGCGAATTTTCTGGATGATTTTTTGCCAATATTTCATAGCGCATATCCTTTCGTCACATAAAAAAAGTAGTGGAAAAAGAGCGGGATGGCATACATTAAACTATCGACCCGATCGAGCAATCCCCCGTGCCCTGGAATGAGCGAACCACTATCTTTAATGCCTAAATCCCGTTTTACCGATGAGAGCACTACATCGCCAATAAAGCCAGAGGACGCAATAATCACGCCAGCCAATAATCCTTGTTGCCACGTTAAAATCGTGAGTGTCGGCGCAAGAAGGCTTGCCAAAATGGTGGTGATCAATAGTCCGCCTAAAAAGCCCTCCCAGGTCTTATTCGGGCTCACTTTCGGGATAATCTTATGGCGCCCAAACAGTTTCCCCGATACATATTGGCTCACATCGTTAAATTGCGTCACAAAGAGCAGATAGAGCACAAGCCCCGTAAAGCCCGCATGAATATGAATTCGGTCAAGGTTTGCAAGATAAGCAATGTGGCTAAAAGCAAAGACGCAGAGCATAAGGCTCCACTGGATTGTTGCGTTCGCCTTAATAAACCCATCCGTCTCCCCAATTAAGACCGCGCGCATCGGCAAAAAGAGGAACATATAGACCGGAATAAAGATAATAAACATGCCATACCACTGGATATAGGCGAAATAATATTGGATTGGAATGGCGAGATAAGCCCAAAATACTAGCCTACGATCCACCGCGCGCATTGGCGTAATAGAATAGAACTCTTTGAGCGCAAGAAAACTGACAAAGGCGAAAAAAATCGTCGTCGCTCGTTTCCCCAAAAAAAGTGCAAGGAGCACAAGCCCGATCATCCACCACCACGATTTTGTGCGTAGAATCAGCTCGGTGTGATCTTTTTCAGGTTCGAGCTGTTGTTTACGCCACACAATAAGACTCGACACCCCTAAAATCCCAAGAAGCACCCCCACCATAATGAGCGCATTGAGTGGAAAATTATGCATGATCCGCATCCTTTTCTAACGAGGGCTTCTCTTTAACCTCTACAACCTCAACCTCTTCAGCCTCGGCAACACGCTCCTCGCTTTTCTCATCTTTCTCTCCCTCTCCCTTTTCATCGCAATCATCACGATTAAGCACATATTGGCGAATAAGATGGAGGCGATTAATAATCGTTAATAGCGCGCCGATATTGATCACAATGAGCGCGGTATAGAGAATCTCATCGGTCAGATGATAAAAAAGTCCAATAATCGTTGCAACAATCGCGGCGGTTAAAAGTGCCATGCGATGCTGTTTTGCAAGCGGGCCTGCAAAAAAAGCGGGCGTACCCATCGATAATCCAAGCATACGCACATAGGCCGTTAATACCGCTAAAAGCCCTGCGGTTAAGCCAAGTTCAAGCCCAAACGGTTTCGATACCCCGAGCCCAAGCCCCACAAAAAAGAGAATGTCGGTTAAGCGATCCGGCACATCATTATAGAGCTCGCCATCTTTGGTCACTTTCCCCCCTTCCACTGCCACCATTCCATCAATTAAATTACAAAGAAGCCGTCCTTGAATCCCAATAATCGCTATAACAAGTAGCGTAATTTGGAGGAAGCGATGCTCCGTTAGATTCCATGTCCAGAGCCCGATCATACCTAAGATGGCAAAAGGAATGCTCAAAAGGGAGATTTGATTGGGGGTAATCTTTTTCGTTGCAACAAAGCTTGCAAACCGAATCATAAGCGGATTTGAACGCGTTTTTAACACCCGTCGTTTTTGTTGTTTTCCAGCAGGTTTTTCCATAATAAGTCTCCTCATAATTAGACAATCAGTATAAAGTAAATCATATAAATAGCGCTAGCAATCAATGCCCATATGACATAAATCTGTTTTAACGTGCAATGCTGTTTAAGGGGCCGTTTTAGCAAATATTCCACCAATAACACTAAAAAAGTGAACCTCAGGGTGCGCATCAAACCGCTCAATAGGAGAAAACTCACCACATTCATCCCGTGAAGTCCCGCAAATACCGCGTAGATTTTATAAGGAATCCCGATGAATCCACTCGTTAATAATGTCATCTCTGGCGAATGACTCATCCCTTCATTAATGGTGTCTAACATTGAGTCTGAAATAAATGGAATATCGAGCAAAAACGCGCTGAGGTCATCCATCTCAATGAGCGATAATGCCGCAACGCTATAGAGCATCATCCCACCACAAAGTGCGCCGAATACGGCAAAGCCAATCGCTCGTAGGCCACGCTTAAAACTCATGATTCCGATCGCCATTAACAGAAGATCCGGCACTAAAAAGAAAAAGGTCGCCTCACACAATCCCCAAACAAATGCAGCAAACTCAATCCGTCCTGAGGATTTAGGTGGTATTTCACTTTGAGTATTAATCATCAACCCTCTCGCCTCTATCAAGCCTTATTCAATTTTATTAAATCTTACTAAAAAGTAATCGATTGTTAACATCGATAATAACTGCGCGTTAAAAGCGTGTCAATTAAAATGTTATCAATTGTTAACAATGAGCTAAGATTGAGCAAAAAAAGTGTGCTGGTTTGCCTCAGGTTAACGTAAATTTACCTTTATATTGTTATAATTAAACGCATGCTCAAATAAATAAAGGAGACAGATCTATGAGTAAAAAGATTTCACGTCGTGACTTTTTAGACGGTGTTGCAAAAGGCGTTGGAGCGGCAGCAATCGCCCTTTCCCCCTTAGCACACCTCTCATTTGCCATCACAAAAGAAGGGGAGATGCCGGAACTGAACGTTCCTTATAATTACTATCCGCCGGCAGAAATGGGCCTGCGTGGGAATGTCCCAAGCTCGATTAAAACTGCGCACCGCTTAATGCGTGGCGATGAACCCTTTGATCTTCCTAAAAAAGAAGCGATCAGCGAAACATACGATCTCATTGTGGTAGGCGCTGGGATTAGTGGTCTTGCGGCTGCCTATTTTTATCATCAAAAACACCCCAATAATCGCATTTTAATCCTCGATAACAGCGATGATTTTGGCGGTCACTGCGCGCGTAATGAATTTACCACCTCAAAAGGCATGATGATGACCTATGCCGGAAGTGAGTCGCTTCAATCGCCTCGCTCGATCTTTAGCCCCGTTGCAACGGATTTTATGAAGGAATTAACCGTTGATATCGATACGCTAGAACAGGCGTTTGACGTCAATCTCTATCCCGATATGGGACTCTCAAAAGCGGTCTATTTTGATAAGAAAAATTGGGGCGAGAATAAAATTGTCGCCGGCGATCCTGGGTTTGAAGTGGCCGATGATATTCCGCGCAATAAACTCAATGGTCGAACCTATGCGGAATTTATTGGGGATTTCCCGATGAATGATGCCGATAAAAAGGCGCTCATTGAGCTCTTTGAAGAGAGAACCGATTATTTAAGCGATCTTTCTACCGAAGAAAAACTTGAATATCTCGACAGCACAAGCTACGAGGCATTCCTTCGCGATAAGGTGAAATTATCCGATACGGCGATTAAATTCTTTACCCAACAAACCACCGAATTCCAAGGCGTTGGGATCGATGCCACCCCGTGTGTTGATGCCCGCCTCTGCGCGCTTCCCGGTTTTGAAGCGATGAAGTTACCGCCGATGGATGAGGAATCAGAAGCCGAACTAAATGACCCATATGTGTTCCACTTCCCTGATGGAAACGCCTCGATTGCTCGTTTAGTCGTGCGAAAACTGATTCCGGAGGTGGCTCCCGGCAGTGATATGAATGATATCGTGCTCGCTAAATTTGATTATAGTAAGCTCGATGTGGAAGGCTCGAAAACGCGCCTACGCCTTAATGCAACGGCAATTCATGCGGAAAATAATGATGATCAAACCGCCGATCTTGTCTATTCGCTCAATGATTCACTCTATCGTGTTCGCGCCAAAAACATCGTGATGGCGAACTACAATAATATGATTCCTTACATGGTTCCTTCCATGCCAAAAGCGCAGCGCGATGCCCTTTCTGAGAATATTCGCGTTCCGTTTGTCTATGCGAAAGTGGCCCTTAAAAACTGGCAGGTCTTTAAAGAACTCGGCATTCATAAACTCTACGCACCAACTGCGCCATTTTGTTTAACAAAACTCGATTATCCGGTCTCGATCGGCGGGTATGAGCATTCTGATATGCCCGATGAGCCGATTATTCTTCACATGGTGCATGTCCCTGTGCTGCCTGGCAGTGGTGAAACCGCACGGGAGCAGTCAATTGAAGGACGTAAAAAAGTGATTCGCCTCGACTTTATTGACTTTGAAGAGATGATTCGTGAACAGCTCGATAATATGTTTGGCCAATATGGATTTGATCATGAAGAGATGATTACCGGCATCACCGTCAATCGCTGGGGTCATGGCTATTCATACTGCGTTAATACGCTCTTTGATGATGAAGAGGAAGCGGAGAAAATTATCGAAACCGCGCG
>JAAZCI010000240.1 GCA_012513365.1 Lysobacteraceae bacterium | reverse complement strand
GCGTTAAAGTTTCCCCGGCTTTCGCACGGCGAACGGTGATATCCCCTTCAAGCTTATTAACGTCAAAAGCGTGAAGTGGCTGCCCGAGCTCTAAAAGAACGTAGTTCGTTACATCCACTAAAATTCCGTGCGGACGAATGCCACAACGACGTAGACGCTCACTCATCCAAAGCGGTGTTTCTGCGTTTGGATTAAGATCGCGAACGATTCGACCAATGTAGCGCGGGCAATCATTGTCATTCTCAACGGTGATATTTTTCACCTCATCAAATGATACCTCGACCGGCGCAATCTCTTTTTGAATGATGGACTGTGCTGAGATCGCGGCTACATCGCGCGCGACCCCTAAAATGCTGAGGCAATCACCGCGGTTGGGCGTTAAATCCACATCCACAATGCGATCGTCTAAATCATACAATTCTCTAAAGCAAGTGCCGACTTTTACCGAAGGATCAAGCGCCATTAAGCCTGAACCATCTTCGTCAACGCCTAGCTCTTTTGATGAGCAGAGCATCCCATTTGATGGAACGCCGCGAAGTTTTGCCGCTTTAATTTTAAAGCCGCCCGGAAGCACGGCTCCCACAACTGCCGTTGGTACTTTCATTCCAACCGCTACGTTTGGCGCACCGCACACAATTTGAAGAAGTTCATCTTCGCCCACATCAACCGTCGTCACACGGAGACGGTCTGCATCAGGATGCGGCTCAACGGTTTTAACTTCACCCACCACCACTTGAGTAAATTCGGGCGCAGCCAGCTCTTCCGCTTCGACTTCTAACCCCGCCATTGTGAGGCGATCGGCTAATTGATCTGGAAGGGTGGCAACCCACTCTTTTAACCAAGAAACTGATATTTTCATATTTTTGCCTATATATTTTTGTCGTTAAAGGAGATTAATCGAAAAGGATCATCTATCTAAATTGCGTTAAGAAGCGCATGTCGTTCTCGTAATAGAGACGCAGGTCATTGACGCCATAACGGAGCATTGCTAAACGCTCAATCCCCATACCAAATGCAAAGCCTTGATACTCCTCAGGATCGATATTTACTGCTTTAAAGACATTGGGATGAACCATACCGCAGCCTAAAACTTCCAACCAACCGGTATTTTTACAGACGCGACAACCATCGCCGTTACAGATCACACATTCAATATCCACTTCCGCTGAGGGCTCTGTGAATGGGAAGAATGAGGGTCTGAAGCGAAGTTTAAGATCTTTCTCAAAGAAAGCCTGCATAAACTCCGTTAAAATTCCTTTTAAACTCGCAAACGTCACATCTTTATTGACCACTAAGCCTTCCACTTGATGGAACATCGGGCTGTGGGTTACATCTGAGTCACAGCGATAGACGCGACCATATCCGATCATTTGAATCGGCGGTTTTTGCTCTTCCATCACGTGAATTTGAGTGTTTGAGGTGTGCGTTCTAAGAAGCATGTGATCATCAAAATAGAACGTATCGAACATCGCGCGCGCAGGGTGATGCTCGGGAATATTGAGTGCCTCAAAGTTATAAAAATCGCTCTCAATTTCAGGTCCTTGAACGATATCAAATCCTAAGGATCCAAAAAATTCATGAATACGCATCATGGTGCGGGTGATCGGGTGAAGCGATCCGATCTCACTGCGGCGACCGGGTTGCGTAATATCAACCGTCTCCGCTTTTAATTTTTCGTTTAATTCAGCGGTTTCTAACGCTTGCTTTTTCGCTTCTAATGCATCGATAAGCGCTGTACGAACGCGATTGATCTCGGCCCCGCGTGTTTTACGCTCTGATGGATCGAGTTTTCCGAGTTCAGCCATAAGTCCACTAATTTTACCTTTACGACCAAAATTAGCGACGCGAATCTCCTCGATGGTTTTAAGCGAGTCAGCGGCGTTAATTTCACCGAGTGTGCTCTCTAATATATTATCTAAATTCATTCATCAACTACCTATCAAAAGTAACCACAAATCAACCACAAATAAAAAAGGAAAAGAAGCATAGTGCACCTTTTCCTTTCTAATAATACGGCTATAAAACCTAAAAGGTTTAAGCTAGTGCTGCTTTAGCTTGGTTTGCTAAAACCTCAAAGCCCGCCTTATCATGAACAGCCATGTCCGCAAGAACTTTACGGTCAATTTCGATGTTCGCTTTCTTAAGACCGTTGATGAAACGGCTGTATGAAAGACCACATTCGCGTGCTGCCGCGTTAATACGTACGATCCAAAGTGAACGGAAGTTACGTTTGTTTTGACGGCGGTCACGATATGCGTATTGACCTGCTTTGATTACTGCTTGATGTGCTGCACGGATTGTACGTGAGCGTGCACCATAGTAACCTTTTGCTTTCTTTAAAATCTTTTTGTGACGTGCTTTGGTAATAGTACCACGTTTAACTCTTGCCATTTCTTACTTCTCCTCAACTTATGCGTACGGCATTAATCTGCTAATTGACTTTTTGTCCGCAGCGGAAACCAATTTATCTGCACGTAAATGTCTTTTACGTTTAGTTGATTTCTTTGTGAGGATATGACTTCTGTGTGAAGAATGGCGCTTAAAGTTACCGCCGCCATTTTTGGCAAAGCGCTTTTTCGCACTACTATTCGTTTTTAATTTTGGCATAATAATCCACTCGCATTCAAAATTACATTAATAAAAATTTGGGTTATTTAGTTGGCGCTAGAACCATCACCATTTGACGTCCTTCAAGACGCGGGCGCTGTTCAACGACACCATACTCTTTAAGATCTTCTTCTACGCGTAAAAGAAGTTCCATACCCAACTCTTGGTGAGCCATTTCACGCCCTCTAAAACGAAGCGTTACTTTTGCTTTATCACCATCTTTTAGGAAACGTATCAGGTTGCGTAGTTTTACCTGATAATCCCCTTCATCCGTCGCAGGACGGAATTTTACTTCTTTGATCTGTGTTTGACGCTGGCGTTTACGTGCTTCAGCGGCCTTTTTCTGCTGCTCGAACTTGAATTTACCATAGTTCATAATGCGGCATACGGGCGGTCTCGCGTTGGGCGACACCTCCACTAAATCAAGCCCATCATTATAAGCCATGTCGAGCGCATCTGCAAGACTTACGATGCCTTTTTGTTCGCCCGCTTCATCAATTAAGCGTACTTCACGTGATGAGATTGCTTCATTGATTCGGTGTTCGTTTTGATTACTGATAACTCATTTCTCCTATTGGTTAATGTTAATCATCAAAGTTACGTTAAATTTATAATAATCTCTAATTATACTGATTCTTGTTTAAATATTCTACAAATTCATTAATCTGCATGGTACTTAAATCTTGACCTTCACGTGTACGAACCGCCACTAAGCCGAGCTCATCCTCGCGCGCGCCCACCACAACGATGTATGGAATGCGGCCTACGGTTGCTTCACGGATCTTATAACCGATCTTTTCATTACGGGTATCAAGCTTAACGCGGAAGCCTCGATTTCGAAGTGTTTCTGCCACTTGCGTTGCATACTCATCTTGATGATTGGTGATAGTGGTCACAATCACTTGTTCAGGTGCGAGCCAGAGCGGGAATGATCCTGCGTGATGCTCAATCAAGATCCCGATGAAACGCTCAAAAGAACCTAAAATTGCGCGGTGAAGCATGACCGGGGTTTTACGGGTGTTGTCTTCATCGACAAAGCTTGCGCCAAGACGCTCAGGAAGTACGAAGTCTAACTGGATCGTACCCACTTGCCATGAACGACCGATCGCATCTTTGATGTGATATTCCACTTTAGGACCGTAGAACGCCCCTTCGCCTGGAAGCTCTTCCCAAGCGATGCCCGCCGCGTTTAATGCACTGCGTAAACCTGATTCTGCATGGTTCCAGATCTCATCGGATCCTGCACGCTGCTCTGGGCGAAGCGATAATTTAATGCTGATATCGGTAAAGCCGAAATGTTTGTAAACGCTCATCGCAAACGTATGGAAACGGCGAACTTCATCAACGATCTGATCATCACGGCAGAAGATATGCGCATCATCTTGAACAAATCCGCGTACGCGCATTAATCCATGAAGTGCTCCCGATGGCTCGTTACGATGGCACGATCCAAACTCCGCTAAACGAAGCGGAAGGTCACGATATGAGTGAAGGCCATGATTGAATACTTCAATATGACAGGGACAGTTCATCGGTTTAACCGCGTAATCACGATTTTCAGAGGCCGTGGTGAACATATTCTCTTT
>JAAZCI010000239.1 GCA_012513365.1 Lysobacteraceae bacterium | reverse complement strand
TTTCTTTAAAAAAGGGGATTGGATCGACGTCATATGACGAAAAAACTCCTCAAATTGAATAAATAGAGGGTCTGATAATAAGACCTAAAGCCGTCTCTATAATACCCGATTTTGCACTTTTTCACTCTGACTTCGCGCGGAAGACGAATAGATTTTATGCAGACTACCCATTTCATACAATTTGTGCTAATCTCAAGGAATAGATTTTAAATTTATCTTTGGGGCAGGGTGAAATTCCCGACCGGCGGTAACAGTCCGCGAGCGCAAGCTGACATTGGTGAAATTCCAAGACCGACAGTAAAGTCTGGATGGTAAAAGATAGATTATAAAGATAGAGAGACTGAGAGATCGATCCTATAACGATTGATCGGATATTTAGACGCGCCGATTTTTTAGTGTGGTCGTTTTTGTACGTGTCTATTTTATGTATCTATTTTTATAAATCGCTCAACCTGAATGCTTAAAGCCCCAAATTAAAGATTGGGGCTTTTTTTATGAGTGAAAATCGTTGGACAGCAGAAGATGAACGCTTTATGGCGCTTGCCTTAACGCTTGCGGAAAAAGGATATGGCAATGTATCGCCGAACCCCTATGTCGGCGCTATTTTAGTAAAAGAGGGGCGGATTATCGGTGAAGGGTATCATCAAAAAGCAGGCGATGCCCATGCGGAAGTCAATGCGATTCATGCGGCAAAAAAACATGCGTCCGAGGCTGAGATTGAAGGCTCGACCATCTATGTCACCCTTGAACCCTGTTGCCATGTTGGGAAAACCGGCGCGTGTACCGAAGCGATCGTCAATGCAGGAATCACCCGCGTTGTCAGTGCGATGGAAGACCCCAATCCTAAAGTCGGCGGGCAAGGCCATGCTTATTTAAAAGCGCAAGGGATTGACGTTGCGACGGGATTGCTTGAGGCGCGTGCTCGCCATATCAATCGTCATTTTATTCATAATCAATTGACTAAACGCCCTTTTGTTACTCTAAAAGCGGCGCTTAGTTTAGATGGGAAACTCGCCACAAAAACCGGGGTTTCACAGTGGATCACCTGCCCAAAAGCGCGGGAGAAAACTCACTACATTCGCGGGCTTCACGATGCCATTCTAATTGGAAAAGGAACGCTCATTGCCGATAACCCAAGCTTAACGGTGCGTTATGGTTATGAAGGCTTTGGGAAAGCGCCTCTACGCGTGGTCTTAATCCAAGATTTCACTGGCGTTAGCGAGGATCTGACCCTCTTTAATGATATTACGGCTGACGAAAGCACACAGCTTAAAACCCTCGTGATTACCACAGAATCCGCCATCAAACAGGCCGGTCAATTGATTGAAACGCTTACAAATCAAGGAGTTGAGATCGTTTCGGTCGATGAGGAGAGTATTTCCATCGAATCGGTGCTTGATGTACTTACTGAGCGTGGGATTATGAGCGTGATGCTGGAAGGCGGTGCGGGAATTTATGATGCCTTTTTAAATGCAGGCTATGTCGATGAACTCGCGCTTTTTTACGGCCCGCGCCTCATTGGCGATCGCGATGCTTATGAACTTTGGGCAACGAGTGATACAACAGCGCTTGAGCGTGCCCCCATTTTAACGATTTTTGAGACAGAACGCGTAGGGGAATCGCTCTACGTCGGTGCCTTTTTTAAGGGAGATGTATAGATGTTTACCGGAATTATTGAAGAACTCGGTGAGATTCGCTCGATTGAGCATAAAAAGGATCTTACCGTGATTACCATCGGCGCGAAAACGGTGCTAGAAGGGACGAAACTCGGCGATAGTATCGCTGTGAACGGAACCTGTCTAACGGCGACAAAGCTTGGGAGCGATTATTTCGAAGCCGATGTGATGCCGGAAACGCTCAAAAAAACGGAGCTCGGTACATATCATAAAGGGTTAAAAGTCAATCTTGAGCGTGCGCTTGCCGTTGGCGATCGTTTAGGCGGGCATCTGGTGAGTGGGCATATCGATGGAGGCGCGGTGCTAACAAAAGTAACGCCGCTGACGGAGGTGCATGAACTCACCTTTAAGCTCGATAATCCTCATGAGGGGCTGATTATTCCGAAAGGCTCGATCGCGATTGATGGCATTAGTCTAACGATTATGGGCGTCACGAAAGATACATTTACCGTCGGCATCATTCCGCACACCTTTAGCGTTACTAATTTGGGGGGTAAAAAGATCGGCGATCGGGTCAATATTGAATTTGATATGTATGGAAAATATGTACGTGCGCAACACGAAGCAAAAGAGACATTAACACGGGAAACCTTGAGCAATTGGGGTTATTAAGGGATTAGGAGAACGATCATGAATCAACAATCTATTCAAAAAGTACAAGCGGCCATTCGTGCGATTAAACAGGGCAAAATGGTCATCATTATGGATGATAAATCCCGTGAAAATGAAGGGGATTTAGTGATGGCGGCGGAAAAAGCCACCGTTGAAACCACCAATTTTATGATTAAAATGGCGCGCGGCTTGGTATGCGTGCCGATGTCGCGGGAGCGTGCCGATCAGCTTGAGTTAAAGCCGATGGTGATCAATAACGAAGATCCGTACAAAACGGCGTTTACCGTTTCGGTGGATCATAAATCGCTCCATACCGGAATCTCGGCGATTGAGCGCTGCGTTACCATTAATGAGCTCGCAAACGATGAGGCGACGGGCGATGATTTTAATAAACCGGGCCATATTTTCCCACTGATTGCGAAAGATGGCGGAGTGCTTGAGCGCCGCGGACATACTGAAGCATCGGT
>JAAZCI010000026.1 GCA_012513365.1 Lysobacteraceae bacterium | reverse complement strand
TACACCATAATCATCCTATTTTTGAGCCTGATTGTTGGGTTTAAAATTCTCGATCATCTCTATCCTCTCCCGGAGGTGAAAATTGATGTCTCCCCCGTTGCGCTCGATCGTAATGGAGATGTTTTGCGCCACTTTTCCAGCAAAGAGGGCGTTTTTCGCCATTGGGTCACGCTCGATGAGGTGAGCCCGCTCTATATTGATGCGCTCCTTGCCTATGAAGATCGTTTTTTTTACTCGCATTTTGGCATTAACCCTCTTGCGACGCTCCGTGCGACGTTTCAATGGATAACCCACGGAAAAATCATCTCCGGAAGTTCGACGCTCACCATGCAGGTCGCTCGCCTCCTTGATCCTCACGAGCGCTCCATCTCGGGAAAATTTAAACAGATGTTTCGTGCACTGCAGCTTGAAGCTCGTTATTCAAAAGATGAAATCCTCACCTTTTATCTCAATTTAGCGCCGATGGGCGGTGCGATTGAAGGCGTGGAAACTGCCAGTTGGCGTTATTTTTCAAAGCATGTCCGCGACCTAAATCATAGTGAAAGCGCCCTATTAGTCGCGCTTCCCCAGCGCCCAAGTCTCTATCGCCCCGATCTCTATCCCGAAAATGCGCGCATGGCGCGAAATAAAGTGCTCGATCGAATGACCGAACGTCAACTCATTAAACCGCAACAGGCAGAGCAGATTAAAAAAGATCCGCTCGATTATCGCCCGCAACCGACGCTCTTTCTCGCTCCGCTTTTAAGTGAGCAATTGCGCAATCAATATCCCGACGCGCATCGCCTTGAAACGACGATCGATAAATCATTGCAGATGCAGATTGAACGCTATATCGCGCGCGAATCAAAACACTGGCAACCCGCGCTTTCTACGGCGGTAGTCGTCATTCATAACCCCACTCACGAGGTCTACAGTTATGTGGGCTCTGCCGATCTTTTTAATCAAGAACGTTTTGGTTATATCGATATGGCGATGGCGATTCGTTCACCAGGATCGACGCTTAAACCTTTTGTCTACGGCATGGCGCTCGATTATGGCATTGTCCACGAGGCAAGCCTTTTGACCGATATCGAGCGTAATTTTAATGGCTATATCCCCAAAAACTTTGACAATCAAGAACGCGGCGCGGTGCCACTTTATCGGGCATTGCAACAATCGCTCAATATCCCCGTTGTGCAGGTCACTCACCATTTAACCCCCGAGCTCTTTATCAAAACGCTCCGCGATAGTGGCATCGATATTTTGATCGATTACCCCAATCTCAGCGTCGTGCTGGGCGGTGTTGGAATTAATTTAGTTGAGCAAGCGCGCCTCTTTTCAAGCCTTGGGACGGAGGGAAAGCTCTATCCTCTTCACTTTCTCAAAGATCACCCCCCCTCAAATGCCACCGGTTCTATTATGAGCCCGGAAGCGAGTTATCTTATCAGCCGAATTTTAAGCGATGTTCGGCCCAAAAACCGTTATACAAAACGGCGCATTGCATGGAAAACGGGGACAAGTTACGGGTATCGCGATGCGTGGGCGCTGGGGGTGAGTCCCGATTGGACCATTGGCGTTTGGATCGGCAGGCCTGATAGCGTACCAAATGTCGGAACGCTTGCAAGCCAATATGCCCTTCCGATGCTCTTTGATCTTTATAATTATCTCCCGAGTGACACGCGTGATTTCCCTAAACCAAGCACCATCACCCGCGAGATCATCTGTTGGCCATCGGGCATTTCCAAAAAACAGGCAACGGAGTGTGATGAGGAATTTACCATCGATACCGTTCGAGGCATGGTTCCGCCAACGCTCTACGATGCCCCCGGGGAAATTCGTCATAGCGGTTGGCCCGCGGCATTAAAATATCACCCGAATACGATACAAGATGCTAAAATTATCACCTTTGCCGATGAGAGCATCATTTTTAAAACTCATCGTACACTCACCCTCGAAGCACGCGGTAAAGCCCCTTTTTTATGGTATTTAAATGGCGAATTACTGCCGAGCAATCAGCTCGATATCGGCGCAATGCCTGAAGGCAATAATGTGCTCACCGTTGTCGATGCCAATCAAAAACGCGATCGGGTCCGCCTTGAAGTCCGAGAGTATTAATCAACGCAGGCACTTACCCACATCCGAGCAGAGTGTCCTACTATTTATATATAGGGGCCCACTATAAAGCGATAGACATTGCCGCAGAACTTTTTGCGAACGCAATTTGATAAATAAAAAACCATCCCCATATTGCTTAATAGACCCAAAAGAGCAAAATAGAGAAAAGAATTAACATCATTGCATATCGATTTTGATGTGCTGATAAGGAGATTACATACATGGCGATCGATGACCGCGATCTTATTCCAACCCATCCACAAAGCGACAATCAGGACGCAAACGAGCCGCAAAGTGGAAACCACGAGATCATTATCGAAGGGGATACGATCTCGAATATTATCCATGTTTTGCCGCTCAACGAACGCCC
>JAAZCI010000238.1 GCA_012513365.1 Lysobacteraceae bacterium | reverse complement strand
TTCGACGCTCGTAATCATTGCGATTTGCTTTGCGATTTACCATTATGTTTTGCCTGATTCGTATCCTACAAAAGAGAAGAAAGGGCTTATTCTGCTTGTATTTATCGGCGCGCTTTGGTTGACGGAAGTGGTTCACGTCACTATTACAGCGCTCATTGTGCCGGTGGCAGCAGTGGTGTTATTTAGTGGGGATGGATTTACCACCAAGGTTGCATTATCTCGGTTTGCAGACCCGATTATTTTCCTCTTCTTTGGAGGATTTGCGCTCGCGACAGCGCTTCACGTACAACGTCTTGACCGCAAAATTGCGCTCTTTATGATTAAGATTTCAGGCGGGCATTTAGGGGTAACGATTACCTCACTTTTCCTCGTGACAGCGGTGCTTTCTATGTGGATTAGTAATACGGCAACGGCGGCGATGATGCTTCCGCTTGCCCTTGGAATCATGAGTAATCTTGATTTCTCTAAAGACCGCGGTACCTTTATCTTTATCCTTTTAGGGATCGCCTATTCAGCGAGTATCGGTGGGCTTGGAACGCTCGTCGGTTCTCCGCCAAACGCCATTGCGGCAAAAGAGTTAGGCTATAGCTTTAACGATTGGTTTAAAGTCGGTTTACCGATGATGATTTTATTGATGCCGGTAATGTTTGCCGTTCTCTATTTCGTCTTTAAACCGCGTCTTAACTATAAAGTTGAGATCACCGATGAACAAATTCCATGGACGAGCGCGCGTGTTTTAGCGGCGATTGTATTCGTTGTCACGGCGGGAGCATGGATTGCAGGGGGCTGGATTAAAGATACCTTCGGCATCACCTCGCCCGATACTTTCGTGGCGGTTGCGTGTGCGATTGCGGTGGCATTCTTAGGCCTTGCGTCATGGAAACAAATTTCAGACAGTACTGACTGGGGCGTTCTCTTCCTCTTTGGTGGTGGATTAACCTTATCGGCAGTATTAGGGGAATCAGGCGCATCGAAGATTTTAGGTCAAACCGTTGCGGATATCTTTGGCGGTTCACCGAAACTTCTGGTGATCTTCATCGTGGTTGCCTTTATTATCGTATTAACGGAATTTACCAGTAATACCGCATCGGCAGCGCTTTTAGTGCCTGTATTTGCCTCGATCGCAATTGAGATGAATATGCCGCCTGAAGCGTTAGTATTGATGATTGGTCTTGGTGCATCGTGTGCGTTTATGCTCCCGATCGCAACGCCGCCGAACGCCATTGTGTTTGGTACAGGACACTTAAAACAGCGCGATATGATGAAGGCAGGGGGCGTATTAAACCTTCTCTGTATCTTAATCTTAACGGGCTACGGTGCATTACTTCTACAGTTTTTAGCGTAATCGATCGTTAAAACTGACAAAATAAGCAGACCTCATATTGTTATGTTATGAGTGTCTGCTTTTTTATTGCCTAGAATAAAAAGCCCAGAGGGAGTAGTTAGATCGCATCTCTGGGTTTTGATGTTTGGGATATCTTATGAGATATTTAAGGAAGAATCGTAGGGCGATTTACGCCTCTTTTAAGCTCGCTAGGATCTGCATATAGCTCTCAACACGGCGCTCGGTAATATCGCCTCGTTCAAGCGCATCTTTGACGGCGCAATGTGGATCTTGCAGATGGCGACAATTACTGAATTTACATTGGCGTGTTAGCGGCGCAATTTCAGGAAAGCCATCATCAATTGCTGAGACCGGTAGATGCTCAATATTAAAGCTACGTACACCCGGAGAATCGATTAAAAAGGTATTCTCTTCGGGTAGATGATAGAGCGTGGTGCTCGATGTGGTGTGATTGCCAAGTCCCGTGGACTCATTAATCTTTTGCGTCTGTAGATTAAGCTCGGGGATTAATTTATTGGTGAGCGAGGACTTTCCAACGCCGGATTGCCCCACAAAGATGGAGGTTTTCTGGCTTAAGCCCTCTCTTAGTATGGCGATGGATTCAGGGTCGTGGATCGAGGTTTGATAGAGCGAGAGATCAAGCCCGCGATAATCGTCCAAAAAGTCCCACTGATCGGGATTCTCGATTAGATCAAATTTATTCACCAGTAGATGAGTTTGAATGCCAAGATAGTGCGTTGCGATGAGATAGCGGTCAATCAAAGAAGGACTTGGCTCAGGTTCAGGCGCAAGCACAATAAAGATCTGATCTAAATTGGCAGCTAAAATCTTCTCTTTTCCTCCAAATCCGAGGCGTGAAAAGATGTTGGTGCGAGGAAGGCGAGTGGTAACCACTGGCTCCTCTTGTTCAAACTGATAATAGACAAAGTCCCCGCACACAATGGCGCCGAGACTTTGACGAAAACTGGCTTTGTGAAGATTTCCGGCCTCATCCTCTAAGGTGACGTGCGCGCCATGCTGGGAGATGATGCGCCCTTTATATTGATGCTCGCAATCGGACGCGAGCTGCTCCTGGCGGCGTTCCTCTAAAATGCGTTGTTGTTGCTTTGTGAGTTTACGTCCCATCTGGGCATGGTCTCCTTAGAATTGATAAAGGATGAGGGGAATTTAACGCTCAAGATGCGGCAGTTTATTGGGAACACCGTCCCATTTTTCCGCATCGGGGAGAGGATCTTTCTTCTCGGATAATACCGGCCATGATTGGCTTAGCTCTGCATTGAGATCAAGAAAAATCATCTGCTCATCTGAGAGATCTTCTTCTGATAAGATCGCACCAGCGGGGCACTCAGGCTCGCATAGGGTGCAATCGATACACTCTTCAGGATTGATTACTAAAAAGTTCGGCCCTTCGTGAAAACAATCAACGGGGCAGACTTCGACGCAATCGGTGTATTTACATTGAATGCAGTTATCCGTTACAACAAAGGTCATCCTCTCTCCTTTTTTGAATGCGTTTTGCGTGAATTATTTAACGGTCACTTGAGCAATACGGCGCTTACCCACTTGGATAATAACGCTGGTACCGCGCTCTAACGTGATCGAACGGTCTTCAATACGCTCTTGATCGATGCGCACCGCGCCGCTTTGAATCATGCGGTTGCCTTCAGAATTTGATGCAACGAGTCCTGCTTCACGCATCGCTGCTGAAATTCCGATTGAACCGGTTTCATCGGCTTGTACGGTCACTTCTTCGATATTTTCCGGAAGGTTTCCTTTTTGGAAGCGGTTGATGAAGTTTTCGTGTGCTTCGGTTGCCGCTTGTTTGCTGTGGTAGCGTTCGATGATCTCAAGGCAGAGCTCAAATTTCACGTCACGTGGGTTTTTACCCGCTTTAACGTCAGCTTTAAGTTGCTCGATTTCGCTCATAGGACGGAAGCTTAATAGCTCAAAATAGTTCCACATGAGTTCATCTGAGATCGACATCAATTTACCGAACATGCTGTCCGGCGCTTCGTCAACGCCCACATAGTTACCAAGGGATTTAGACATTTTATTAACGCCATCTAAGCCCACAAGAAGCGGCATCGTGATCGCACATTGTGGCTTTTCAATGCCATAAGCGCGTTGTAAATCACGGCCCATTAAGACGTTAAAGCGTTGGTCGGTTCCGCCCATCTCAACGTCGGTTTTAAGGTGTACTGAGTCATATCCTTGAAGGAGCGGATAGATAAATTCGTGCACTGCAATCGGTTGTTGAGATTTGTAGCGTTTTTCAAAGTCATCACGCTCAAGCATGCGCGCAACGGTGTAATTTGACGCTAATTGAATAAGCCCTGCTGAGCCTAAATCCGTTAACCACTCTGAGTTAAAGACCACTTTTGTGAGCTCAGGATCGAGCACTTTAAAGATCTGCTCTTGATAGGTTTTGGCGTTTTCAAGTACCTGTTCGCGCGTTAACGGTTTACGGGTGACATCTTTTCCAGAGGGGTCGCCGATCATACCGGTAAAGTCGCCGATCAGGAAGTTTACTTCATGGCCAAGATCTTGGAAATGGCGCATTTTGTTGATCACGACAGTATGCCCAAGGTGAAGGTCTGGGGCAGTGGGGTCAAATCCAACTTTAATCCGTAATTGTCTGTTCTCTTTGAGTTTTTCCGTAAGCATATCCACGGAGATAATCTCATCAACTCCGCGCTCAATTAACTTTAAACTCTCTTCTATGCTA
>JAAZCI010000237.1 GCA_012513365.1 Lysobacteraceae bacterium | reverse complement strand
ATAAAAGAGGGTGCAGATATCTTGACAAGCTATGATTTAATATAAGATATTAGAAATGGAGTTGATGGTATGAAAAATATAGTCATTGTGGAATCGCCCACAAAAACAAAGACAATTGAAAAATATTTAGGTAAGGACTTTGAGGTTGTATCTTCAAAGGGTCATATTCGTGATCTAGCAACGCGTGGTAAAGATGGTTTGGGCGTTGATTTTGAGAATGACTATGCGCCCACTTATACGATAAGCCGGGATAAGCGGGATACAATTAAGTCTTTAAAAAGCATCGTGAAGGGTGCGGATAATGTTTATCTTGCGACCGACACCGATAGAGAAGGGGAAGCCATTTCTTGGCATTTGGCCGATGAGTTAGGACTGGATATTGATTTGGAAAATAGGGTTGTCTTTAATGAAATCACTAAAGACGCTGTTTTAAAAGCGTTTGAAACACCTCGTAAAATTGATATGGATTTAGTTAAGAGTCAGGAAACACGCCGTATCTTAGATCGAATCATTGGTTTTAAGTTATCAAAGTTATTGCAACGTAAAATTCGTTCTAAAAGTGCGGGGCGCGTTCAATCTGTAGCTCTTAAATTAGTCGTCGATCGTGAAAACGAGATTACGGCTTTTGTTCCTGAGGAATATTGGAGTGTTATTGCTTTATTTGATAACGATGGAATTGAAATTGAAACCAGTGTTGAGCGCTATAAGGGCGAGAAATTTGAGATGAAAAATGAAGCGGATGCACAAGCGGTCTTGGATGCAACTACGGGTGTGTTTCAGATTACTAACTTAACAAAGCGTGATCGCAAACGAAATCCTAAGTTGCCGTTTATTACTTCTACGCTTCAACAAGAGGCATCCACGCGTCTTGGGTTCCAAACGCGTAAAACCATGCGTGTGGCTCAAAAGTTATACGAAGGAAAAGCGTTAAATGGTGAGACAGAGGGTCTGATCACTTATATGCGTACGGATTCCTATCGTTTGAGTCAAACTTTTGTGGATGATGCCAAAGGGTTTATAAAAGATAATTATGGTAAAAAGTACGTAGGTACGTATCGTCCTGGTAAAAAAGATGAGAATACTCAAGATGCCCACGAGGCCATTCGTCCCACGAGTATTGAGCGGACACCTCAAAGCGTTAAGGCGTTTTTAACACCGGATGAATACAAGCTATATAGTTTCATTTATTATCGTGCCTTGGCTTCTTTAATGGCGCCTGCCGTGATTGATGCGGTTAGCGTTACCTTTAGTCAAAATGATTATGACTTTAACGGAACGGGTCAAACCCTAAAGTTTGATGGGTATTTAAAGGTATATTCATACGATACCACCACAGATAAGATAATTGGGGAGTTGGATGAAAAGAAAGCATATAGTGCTAAAAGTATCATCCCTAATCAACACTTTACCCAACCTCCAGCGCGTTATAATGAAGCGAGATTGGTAAAGGAATTGGAAGAACTAGGGATTGGTAGACCCAGTACCTATTCGATGATTATGGAAACAATTGTAGCCAGGGGCTATGTAACCTATGGAGCAGCCTCTGAAACTAATAGTTCTAAAGTATTTAAACCTACTGAACAAGGGATGATTACCAACGAGAGTCTACAAGATCATTTTAATTCTATTATCAATGTCAACTATACTGCTAATATGGAGAATGATTTAGATAAAATTGCGGAAGGTAGTGCCAATAGCACCAAAGCTATTGATGACTTTGTGAAGTTGTTTTATCCCTTATTAGATGAGGCGAATGAAAATATGGAACAACTTGAACTTGAGAAGGTTGGCGAGTTATGCCCAGAAGATGGTGGGGAGTTAGT
>JAAZCI010000236.1 GCA_012513365.1 Lysobacteraceae bacterium | reverse complement strand
CGTTAGCACCGCTTAAAATCCCGCCCACATGTTTAAAACCGTGATCGTGATGTTGTTGTAGATATTTTTTAATCCCCGCAACGCTTAATGCCCCGGAAGGTTCGCTCGCCGCACGGGTATTGTTGAAGATATCTTTCATTGCCGCACAAATCTCATCAGTGCTTACGGTGACGATATCATCGACATATTGGCGCGCTAGATCAAAGGTGAGCTCGCCCACTTTCTTAACCGCCGTACCATCAGCAAACGTGCCCACTTGATCGAGAGTGATGCGTTCTTTTTTCTTAAGAGATTCCAGCATTGAGGCCGACTCTTCTGGCTCAACGCCGATAATCTTACACTCTGGGCGAATCGCTTTGACATATTTGGCAACGCCCGCAATGAGGCCACCACCGCCAACGGGAATAAAGATCGCGTCGAGATCGGGTTGCTGTTCGAGCATCTCTTTACCGATGGTACCTTGTCCGGCAATCACATCGAGATCGTCAAAGGGGTGAATAAAGGATTTTTGCTCGCGATTGGCAAGCTCAAGGGCGTAATTGGACGCTTCATCAAAGGTTTCGCCATATAAAATGACGGTCGCGCCCATCTCTTTACAGGCGTTCACTTTGAGCATCGGCGCGGTTGCCGGCATCACAATAGTGGTGTCGATCCCAAGATGACGGCCACTTAAGGCAACCCCTTGCGCATGGTTTCCGGCTGACGCACAGATCACGCCACGATTGCGTTCCTCAGGCGTCAGCTTGAAAATTCGATTATAGGCCCCGCGAATTTTAAAGGAGAAAATGGGTTGCAAATCTTCACGTTTAAGCCAAATTTGTGTCTGAAATTGACGGCTTAAGAGATAGAGATGGTCGAGCTGCGTATTGATCGCAACATCATACACCCGGGCGGCCAGTATACTTCGAATTAATGGATCCATGATTATCCTTGCGTTCCTTTCTTAGTGTGATTAGTGAAACAAAGAATTCTATAGTAATCCACAAAAGGCGGCTGCGTCTAGCTTTCTGCTTTAATAATCAAGGGAATCTTGGTTAAGCTGTGTTAAGGGCGCTTTATTACGCCGATTCGGCATCCTGTTTCGGGCATTTTTCTGTGTCGCAGATCTCAGGAAGGAGGAGCGCAAAGAGATCATTCTCCTCATCAAAAAGCCCTTTTTGCCAATCATTCGGGTTTGAAAGCGAGAGGGTCACAAGATAGGAATAGATTAAAAAGCCCCGTTGGCACGCTTCTTTTTTCTCAAAGCCTAAGTTTTCAACAAGTTCGCTGATGTAATCAATACGAAAGGTATCCACATCGTCCATCATTTTACGCGCCACTTTATCCCGGCGGGCCCAAGCGCGAATGGCGAGCTCAAAATCCGCTGCCGCTTTCGCAGATTCACCTCGGGTGGGCAGATTAAAGATAATCGCGAGCTGCTCACGGGGGGGATAATGGGTATTTTTAAGCCGGCGAATTACCTGATCGGTCGCGCGCGTTTTCCAGTCGACTAAGATCTCTTGCAGAAGCTCATTGCGCCCTTTGAAGTGATGATAAAAACTGCCGCGGGTGATGCCGATATTTTGCGCCAAAGTTTCGACGCGAACGGAATCGATCCCGCTTTTAATAAGCATTTGTTGACCCGCCTTAATCCAATCACTCCGTGAGAGCGGGGTCGATGATTGTTTGACCATAGCTGATTATCCCTTCGTTGATTTGGCTCTATTTTAGTGGTTTCACCTGCGATTTACCATCATGAACGCGGCTTTTTTTGGGGAGAAATACCCCGTTTGATTGATTGTGCATGATGCGCTTCGGTGGGGCCTTGATATAGAACAAATTACCCTCTTGAGTCGCTGAAACCTTCGATAAAATCAGGCGCATTATCATTTCATAGATCCCGCTCAAAATCGAATTAATTCCAATATTTTGATTAAAAATCATGCAATAATATAAAAACATACAGTAGTGTATTGACTTTCGTCAAAAGCACTCCTAAGATGAAACCATACAGCTCTGTATGTTGATCTCGGTCAAACGATACAGAGGAATAAAATAAAAAACAAATAAAGAAGAACGATAAAAACTTGGGAGGAATCACAATGGAAGGGATTGGTAAAAGCCTAATGGCGGCAGATCACAAAACGAATTATCACGAAAGTGGTGAGGGCGCACCCCTCTTTTTGCTCCACGGCTCAGGCCCGGGCGTTTCAGGCTGGACCAACTGGTCGAAAACCATCGGTCAATTTGATGATAAATGGCGCGTGATTGTGCCTGATATCGCAGGCTTTGGGTTTACTGAATTTAAAGAAGATTCAAAATACAACATCAAGCTCTGGGTGCATCATTTAATCGGCATTATGGATGCGCTCGGCATTGAGAAAGCCTCATTTGTGGGTAACTCATTTGGCGGTGCGCTGGCGATCGGATTAGCACTTTTTGATCCAAGCCGCGTGGATAAATTGATTCTACTTGGAACGCCGGCCGGTGAATTTGTCCAAACGCCTGGATTACGTGGCGCGTGGACCTATGAGCCCTCAGTTGACAATATGCGTTCCTTATTGGAGCTCTTCCCATACGATAAATCTTTTATCACCGACGAGTTAGTGAAAAGCCGTTACGAAGCCTCTGCCCGTGAAGGGGCGCAAGAAGCGTTGCGTAAACTCCTTCCCAAGCCAAAAGATGATGGGGTGACCATGGTTCGTGGCTTCCCGGATACCTCGCTTGTCAACATTCAAGCGCCGACATTAGTAGTGCACGGCCGTGAAGATAATGTAGTGCCGCCTGAGTGTGGATTACTCCTTGCAAAAACGATTCCAAACGCCGATCTCTACCTCTTTGGCCAATGCGGTCACTGGGTACAAACCGAGCAATCTGAGAAATTTGTATCGATTGTGCGTCAGTTCTTGGAGGCATAATTATGAGCCGTAATGTATTAGAACGAGTGCTGTGGCACTTGTCGGTGGAGCGTCTTGCGAAAGATCGTTTCCGCGAAGATCCTGAACGCTATCTCTCCCGTTTTGATTTAGATGACGATGAGAAACAGATGGTGCTTGAGTTTGATGTGGCGGGCTTACAAAAAATCGGGGTGAATCCGATGCTCACCATGGGCTTTTGGCAGGAGATGTCTCCGAATCGCAGTATGCGCCTCTATAAAGAGAAATTGGGCGCTGCGGGGAAAGATCTCAATGCGTTTTCAGCGGCGTTAAAGGAGTAGGAAATGGCGAAAATTGTAGGAGGCTTTTGGGTGCCTCATGACCCAGTAATGTTTGTAGCGCCGGACGCGCCGGAAAAATCGGTAGCGGATCGTATGTGGAAAGCGTATGAAACCTGTGGCAAACGCATGGCAGAGCTCGATGCAACGGCTGCGATTATCGTTGGAAATGACCATTACATTCTCTTTGGTACCAACTGTTTACCGCGTTACCTTATTGGCACCGGCGATGTTGATGGGCCGATCGAGAATTTAAAAGGGCTTGAGCGGGGCGTAGTGGAAAATCACCAAGCGCTCGCGCAACACATTGTCAAACAGGGCGATGTGGAGAATTTTGACTGGTCAGTGGCGCGCAGTTTCACCGTTGATCATGCCTTTTCGATCCCGCATCAATATTTAGTGTCGGTGGCGGAAAAAGAGCTTGGCCGTACGATTCCATCAATTCCGGTCTACCTTGCAAGCGGCGTGGATCCGTTTATCTCGCTCAATCGGACTCGCGAACTGGGTGAGCACATTCGCTGCGCAGTGGAATCATTCCCGGAAGATGAGCGAGTAGTGATTATCGGCAGTGGCGGGATTAGTCACTGGGTGGGTACCGTTGAGATGGGGAAAGTGGCGGAAGATTTCGACCATGAAATTCTCGATCTTGGGGTGAACGGCGATCTCGATGGCTTAACCCGCTATTCAAACGAAGAGATTTTAGAGCGCGGTGGCAATGGGGCGATGGAGATTCGTAACTTTATCTGCGCAATGGCCGCAGTTCCGAATCCAAAAGGTGAAGTGATCGATTATGCGCCGGTGCGCGAGTGGGTCACAGGGCTCGGATTCTTACAGATTCACGCCAATGATGCGTAAGTCGGCCATTAATGGTCATCAATGATTAATAAATAATCAGAATCACAATAAAAATAATAATGCCGTCGCATCAGGCGGCAAAACAGTTGTAAAAGCTTAAGCTGTAAAGGGGAGAACAATGTCTAAAGTTTTTTTATGCAGTGCCGAGGAATTAGGTCCAAATTCACTTAAAAAAGTGTCCAATGAAGCGGTCGGCGATCTATGTGTTTACAATCTCGATGGCGAATTTTTCGCAACATCAGATATGTGTACCCACGCAACGGCATCACTTGCCGATGGGTATATCGAAGATGATCTCATCACCTGCCCAGTCCATTGGGGCCAATTTGATATTCGTACCGGTGAAGCGGTGGCGTTTCCCTGCGAAAAGCATCTGCGTACCTTTAAAATTTATGTGGAAGATGGCGAGGTTTTTGCGGATTTAGACGCTCATGCCGATGCCGCCGTTGAAGCCAATATTGAGCCGTAATAATGGTCGACTCATCACTTAAATTGAGCTGACACAAACGCGCCCACCACCCTTAAAAAATATAATAACGGGCGCTCATACTAAAAACGATACCGATAATAACAACAATAAGCATGTTATAAAAAATATGATTTGGAGGAAATAGATATGGCGAATCAATCGAGATTACGTCCTTTAGAGGCGACTCCCGCACTAACGGAGTTAGATCGTCTCTGCGATATGGAAGAGGGGCGTTTAGCTGGAAAGATTTTTTGGGATCAAGACATTTATGAGCAGGAGCTTGAGAAAATTTTCGCACGCTGCTGGCTTTTTATCGCACACGAATCACAAATCCCGAATGCGGGCGATTATCTCACCACCACCATGGGTGAAGATGAGGTGTTAGTGGTGCGTCAACGTGACGGATCGATCAAAGCGTTTTTAAATGCCTGTCCTCACCGCGGGAATAAAGTTTGTTTTGCGGAAGCGGGCAACGCGCGCGGATTTATCTGTAACTATCATGGCTGGTCCTTTGGGCAAGATGGGGCGCTTCGCGGCGTTCATGAGTCCGATATTTATGAGCAGAGCGATTTTGATAAAACTCAGCACGGCCTTCGTTCTGTGGCGCAGATCGATTCTTATAAAGGTTTAGTCTTTGCGACCTTTGACCCAGAAGCACCTTCACTAGAAGAATATTTAGGGGAGATCACCTGGTATCTCGATGCGATTTTAGATAACGATGAAGGCGGCACGGAGTTTGTCGGTGGCTGCATTCGTTCAACGATCGAGTGTAACTGGAAATTAGCGGCGGAAAACTTCGTTGCAGACATTTTACACGCCGGCTGGACGCATGACTCAGCAGCGCGCGCAATGCTTGGCGGCCCTGTAGCAAAAGTGAGTGATTTCCCAGAATCCTATCAAGTGAACTGGAACGGTCACGGCTATGAATTTGCCCGCGACTTTGTTGGAAACGCAGCGGTGCTTGGTGAGCGTGCGATCAACAAATATCTCCACTTACATCGCCCGAAAGCGGAAGAACGTTTAGGTGAATTCCGTGCATCGATGATTGGTGCGGTGTCATCCTGTACTGTGTTCCCGAATTTCTCATTCTTACCTGGGCAAAATACGATGCGCGTTTGGCAACCTCGTGGCCCCAATAAAATTGAACTCTTTACTTGGGTATTAGTGAATAAAAATGCCCCTGAAGAGATTAAAGAGAAATGGCGCAAAGGGGCGATGATGACCTTCTCTCCGACCGGCGTTTTCGAGATGGATGACGGTGAGAACTGGGAATATTGTACCAAGACAAGCCGTGGCGCAGTAACGCGTTATCAGGATCTTTTCATCGGACTTGGAATGAATACCCGTGTCGATGACACCGAACTTCCAGGCAACGTCTTTACCGGTCAAATTAACGAAGCGAATGCCCGTGCGTACTATCAGCGCTGGAAAGATCTGCTTGAAGCAGATAGCTGGAAAGATGTACCGGATCGCAATGGCAAAATGAAGTAGGAGGCTCCCATGACAGATTCAAATAGACAGTATGCTGATATCGATGCAACCCGCGAAGTGGAACGCTTTTTATTAAAAGAGGCGCGTCTGCTTGACTGGGAGCGTTGGGATGAATGGCTCGGGACGCTTTCAGAAGAGATTCATTACTGGATGCCCGGGATTGAAAATCGTCGCCGTGAAGATAAATTAGGGCAATATACCCGCGAACACATGGCTTATTTTGATGATGGTCTACGTGATTTAAATCGTCGAATTGAGCGCTTTAAGCAACCGTCGGCGTGGGCAGAAAACCCACAAACTCGTAACGTACATATCGTCACCAACATTGAGGTCTTTAATGGCGAAAATGAGGGTGAATATGAGGTGCATTCATGCATCTATAACGTGCGTAGCCGTGGGCTTGATGAGGAATATAAGCTTGCGGGCCGTCGTGAGGATATTATCCGCCGCGAAGAGGGTGAATTAAAGCTCTATCGCCGTAAGATTTTAATCCCGAACGCGTCGCTTTTATTCAAAAACCTCAACACCTTCCTGTAGGAGGTAATGATGGGATGGTTAGAAGGCTATAGCGCGCTTGTAACCGGTGGCACCGGTGGCATTGGTAGTGCCATCGTGCGCCGCTACGTTAAAGAGGGTGCGAAAGTGGGCGTGCTTGCGCGAAATGAGGCGGAGCTTGCCAAATTAAAAGAGGAACTCGGCGATTCGATCATCACCATTTGCGGAGATGTGACCAAGCCCGAGGATAATGCGCGCGCCGTTTCTGAAACGGTCAAGGCATTCGGTAAACTCGATACTTTTGTGGCAAACGCTGCGGTATTTGATTACTTTACCCGCCTTGAAAAGATTGCCCCTGAAGAGTTTGAGGCAAGTTTCCAAAAGCTTTTTTCGGTCAATGTTCAAGGGTATCTCCTTGGGGCGCAAGCGGCGATTCCGGAGCTGCGTAAAACGAAAGGATCGATGATCTTTACGCTCTCCAATAGTTCGTTTTATGCCGGCGGTGGCGGGATTTTATATGTCACCTCAAAGCATGCAGTTGTGGGCCTTGTGCGTCAGCTCGCTTTTGAACTCTCGCCCCATATTCGCGTCAATGGTGTGGCTCCGGGCGCAACGGATACGGCGATGTCGAGCTTAGATGGGCTCAATCAAAATAGTGTTCCGCTCAATGAGCTGCCCGATTTTGAGAAAAATGCTGCGATGGCGGTACCGCTTCAAAAAGTAGCGCAACCAGAAGAGCATACCGGGCACTATGTGCTGCTCGCATCGCAGGAAAATTCAGCGCTCACCACAGCCACCATTATTCACAGTGATGGCGGGTGGGAAGTGCGAAAACCGGGCGTTCACAATCGCTCGTAATGGGCAAAATATCGATATTAATATTAACAGAGAAAAAGTGAGGCAATGGCGATGACAGAGCGGGATTTACTTCAATCATTAACGCTTCCAGTAATGGTGGCGCCGATGTTTCTGGTGTCAGGGCCGGAGCTGCTTCTTGCGTCGTGTCGTGCGGGGGTGATTGGCAGTTTACCCACGCCGAACGCACGGGATTTAACGATTTTAACCAGCTGGCTCGATCAGATTCAAGAGGGCATTGCTGCAATCAAAAAAGAGCGTGGTGAAGGTGGTGAGCGTGATGAGAGAGATGAGAACGATCAAAATGTGCCCCTTTGGCTCTTAAATATGATCGTCCATCGCACCTATGACCGATTTGATGCGGAGCTTGAGCTTGTTAAGCAATATCAGCCACCGCTTGTAACTACGGCGCTCGGTTCACCGAAACGAGTGGTTGCCGATGTGCATGCCTATGGCGGAAAAGTCTTTGCTGATGTCACCAATGTGATGCTGGCGAAAAAGGCGATCGATGCCGGCGTTGATGGGCTAATTTTAGTCTGTCATGGCGCAGGCGGGCACACAGGACTTCACAATCCTTTTGCGTTTATTGCCGAGGTGCGAAAGTTCTGGGATGGCTACATTGGGCTTTCCGGCGGGATTATGAATGGTCGCGATCTTCATGCCTGTCAGGTGCTTGGCGCGGACTTTAGCGTAATGGGCACGCGATTTATCGGCGCAAAAGAGAGTTTAGTGGTCGATGATTATCGCACCATGCTGGTGGAATCGGATTTAACGGATGTAATCACAAGCGATAAAGTGAGCGGCGTTCCGGCGAATTGGCTTAAAAAGTCGTTAGAGAAAAGCGGCGTTTCGATTGAGACCCTGCCGGGGAAAGCGGCGGACTTTTCGGGCAATATTGCCAACGATAAAAAAGCGTGGCGGGACATCTGGTCAGCTGGTGAAGGGGTTGGACAAATCACAACGTTTCAAACGGTGTCAGAGATTGTAGCGACACTTTTGGCTGAATATGAGGCGAGCTTAGGAAAAAAGGGACGTTCACCTGCATAATTTGATCGCCACCTAGAAGATTTTAGAGTATTGTAATTTATACAAGTTAAGAAAATATAATATTAACAAAGATTAATTAAGATAAATAAAGATCTAAGAAGATCTATAAGAAAACTAAAGAACAATAAAAACAAATTGACGCTCATTGTAAGCGTGACAGAGATAAGTAAAACCAAAAAAGGTAGGTAGGGGGACATGATTTTAGATCATTTCAAAAAGGCAGCGGAGCAACTGGCGACCGCGCGTGCAAATCGCACCACCTGTGGGCGCATTTCCGATCAATATGGCATTCATACCATGGATGACGCGTATCGCGTTCAAGAGATCAATACTGAGCTTGCGCTCAAAAACGGTCGCCGCATTGTGGGCCGTAAAATTGGGCTCACCTCAAAAGTGGTGCAAGAGCAACTTGGCGTCGATCAACCGGACTTTGGCATGCTCTATGCCGATATGGAAGTGGGCGATGGCGAAGCGATCGATTCAAGCCGTCTAGTCCAGCCGAAAGTGGAAGGGGAGATTGCCTTTGTGTTAAAGCGCGATCTGCCAACGGAAGATACGAGTCTTGCGGAGCTCATTAGCTCGATCGATTACGTGCTCCCGGCGCTTGAAGTGGTGGATACGGTGATCGATAAGTGGGATTTCACCCTCGCCGATACCATTGCCGATAACGCCTCAAGCGGGCTCTACGTCCTCGGTAAAACACCGATTACCCTTGAGTCGCTCAACCTTGAATTAGAGGGCATGCTGCTCTATAAAAATGGTGAACTTGCCTCGATGGGCGTTGGCGCGGCGTGTCTTGGCAATCCGCTCAATGCTTGCCTCTGGCTTGCGCGCACTATGTCGCAAAAGGGCCGTCCATTACTCTGTGGTGATGTTCTCCTCTCCGGAGCGCTCGGGCCGATGGTCAATGTGGCAAAGGGCGATAAGATTTCAATGAAATTGACTCGTCTTGGTGAAGTGAGCTGCGAATTTATCTAAGGGGTTTATCTACGATCATTTGATCGAATTAGATTCGATAGCAGTGCGGGCTAAATAACCGCCAATATCAATATAAAAAGAACAATTACTTACCTTTGCGATAAAGGGAAGCCGGGATTTTCACGCCTAAAAAAGGGAAATCTCTCTTACGCTGGACTGTAAAAGCACACAAAACGATAAGAATAAAAAACCACAAAAATGATTGGAGGAAGCAATTATGTGTAGGACATTGGGCCGGAATCGGAGTTTAGTGTCTGCAACGGTACTGAATAATTTTCAGCAACGCCATCACGCGGCAGAGAGTGAGCGAGCCGATCTCGCCCCTGCAGCGGTTATGTGCGAATACCGTGCCGATGGAAGTTTTATTATGCGATCCCCAGAAGAGCTGCAACCTTACGCCCGTTGCGTTGGCGAGTGGCTCGACTTTTGGGCAGCGGAGAAGCCAGATCACACGTTTCTAGCGGAGCGTGAGGGAGACGGCTGGCGTACGCTTAGCTATAAAGAAGTGCGTGAGCAGATTGGACGGATTGCGCAAGGTCTTCTCGATCTTAAGATCCCGACGTGCCATCCGATTGTGTTTCTCTCCGGAAATGGAATCAGCCAAGCGCTTATGACTTTAGCGGCGTACCATGTCGGTATTCCTGTGGCAACGATCTCCGCTGCCTACTCTTTAAGACCGAAAGAATTTAGTCGTCTTAATTGGATCTTAAATACGCTCGAACCGTCGGCGGTATTTGTTGATGATGGCGAAAAATATGAAAATGCCCTTCGCGGTGTGGAAGTCGATAGCCGCCTCATTATCGAGCATAACGCAGAGCTCTTCCCCCAAGCGGTCACCTTTGATTCGCTCTTAAACGCAAAAGAGACGGATGAGGTTTCTGACTACTTTGAGCAAATTACCCCCAATACGGTGGCGCGTTATTTGATGACCTCAGGTTCAACCGCCGATCCGAAATTTGTGGTGCACACACAACGCATTCTCTGCTCAAATCAGCAGGCGATCGCGCAGTGCTGGCGCTTTGTGGAGCAAAAAGAGATTGTAGTGGTGGATTGGCTTCCGTGGAGTCACGTTTTTGCCTCAAACCATAACTTTAATATCGTGCTGCGTAATGGTGGAAGTCTCTATATTGATGATGGAATGGCGACCGATCAGCTCATTGATCGCACCGTTGAAAACATCAAAATGGTGAAACCTTCGCTCTACTTTAACGTACCGCGCGGCTATGAATTACTGCTCCCCTATCTTGAAAATGATCCGGAGTTTGCCAAAGCATTCTTTGGGCGTTTAGAGCTTCTCTTCTATGCAGGGGCGGCGCTTCCAAAAAATGCGTGGGACCGCTTAGTCACGGTTTCAGATACCGTTCGCGATAAGCCTCTGTTTGTGGCAACCGAGTGGGGCACAACAGAAACAGCACCGGTGATTACCAACGTTCACTACACTTTGGATGGCCCGGGGAATATCGGGCTGCCTGTTCCCGGCGTTGAGGTGAAATTTGTCCCGACCGAGGATAAATTTGAGATGCGCGTTCGCGGTGAGTCGATCTTTAATCGCTATTTAGGCGACCCGTCGATTACTCAAAAAGCCTTTGACGAGGAAGGGTTCTATCACACCGGTGATGCGGGACATCTCGCGAATCCCGAGCGCCCTGAGCAAGGCATTATCTTCGATGGCCGAATCACTGAGGACTTTAAGCTCAATACTGGAACGTGGGTTTCGGCCGGGGTAATGCGCCCGCTCTTAGTGGATGCCTTCTCGCCTTATGCGCTCGATTTTGTCATTACCGGACACGATCAGGAATATGTGAGTGCGATGATGTTTGCAACGAAATATCTCCACGAACTCGCAGACGATCCTGAGATGGCGCTCTCGATGGAAGATCTCTCCGATCACCCGAAAGTGCGCACCGTGTTACTTGAGTGCATGAGTACGTTCCAAAAGGACAATCCTGCGTCATCACGCCATATTAAACGCCTCATTATTCTCGATCATCCGCCATGCTTAGAGTCGGGCGAGACGACGGATAAAGCGTATATTAATCAGCGGAAAACCTTAGCGCGCCGCCGTGATCAAGTGGAAAAACTCTACACCAAGCAACCGGGCCGAGAAGTGATTCGTCTGTCGGAACGTGTACGCAATTAATCAGAAATAGAGACGGGAGGCGGGCAATCTTCCTTCCGTTTCGAAGTAAAAACAACAAAAACAGAGGTTAAAGGAGTGACGTATGGTAGAGAAAGTACGTGCAGCGATTATCGGATCGGGCAATATTGGCACCGACCTGATGATCAAAATTTTAGAGCAAGGGGAAAATGTCGCGATCGATACTGTCGTCGGAATTGATCCCGATTCAGATGGATTGGCACGAGCCCGCAGTTTAGGCGTGAATACCACGCACGAAGGGGTCGAGGGCTTAGTTAAAATGCCTAGCTTTGAGTCGATCGACATTGTGTTTGACGCCACTTCAGCAGGCGCGCATCTCTTTAATGAGCACATTTTACGGGAGCATAAAAAAGAGATTCAACTGATTGACTTAACGCCCGCGGCGATTGGTCCGTACTGCGTTCCGGTAGTCAATCTTGAGGAGCATCTTGATAAGAAAAACGTCAACATGGTGACCTGTGGTGGTCAAGCGACCATTCCAATTGTCCATGCCGTTTCAAGTGTGACTAAGGTGCATTACGCCGAGATTGTTGCATCAATTAGTAGCCGCTCCGCAGGGCCTGGAACGCGCGCTAATATCGATGAATTTACCGAAACCACTTCCAAAGCGATTGAGATGATTGGCGGGGCAACCAAAGGGAAAGCAATTATCGTCCTAAATCCTGCCGAGCCACCATTACTCATGCGTGATACGGTCTATTGCTTTACTGATAATGCCGATCAAGAGGCGATTCGCGCGGCGATTGAAAAACGCGTGGCAGAGGTGAATCAATATGTGAAAGGCTATCGCTTAAAGCAAGACGTTCAGTTTGAAGTGATTCCAGAAGATGCACCGCTTAATCTCCCTGAGATTGGCTATAAATCGGGCCTTAAAGTGGCGGTCTATCTTGAAGTGGAAGGCGCAGCTCATTATCTGCCTGCGTATGCTGGAAACCTCGATATTATGACCTCAGCTGCGCTTGCGACCGCTGAGAAAATCGCGACCAATTTACACACCCAACAGGAGGCCTAATCATGAGCGTACCTGAAAAACTCTATATCTCTGATGTGACGCTTCGCGATGGTAGTCATGCGATTCGCCACCAATATTCGATTGAAAATGTTCAAGCCATTACCAAAGCGCTCGATGATGCAAATGTCGATAGCATTGAGGTTGCTCACGGTGATGGATTACAAGGATCGAGTTTTAACTACGGATTTGGCAAGCACTCGGATCTTGAGTGGATTGAAGCGGCGGCCGATGTAGTTAAAAACGCCAAAATTGCAACGCTCCTCCTCCCCGGGATTGGCACCACGCACGACCTCAAAAATGCGTATAACGCAGGGGCGCGTGTGGTGCGCGTTGCAACCCATTGTACCGAAGCGGACGTATCGGCTCAGCATATCAATTATGCCCGTGAGCTTGGTATGGATACGGTCGGATTTTTAATGATGAGCCATATGACAACGCCGGAAAATCTCGCCAAACAAGCGAAATTGATGGAAGGCTACGGCGCAACGTGCGTCTATGTGGTCGATTCCGGCGGGGCGATGACGATGGATAATGTCCGCGATCGCGTCCGTGCGGTACGGGATATTTTATTGCCGGAAACGGAGATCGGCGTGCATGCGCATCATAACTTATCGCTCGGGGTTGCGAACTCGGTAGTGGCCGTTGAAGAGGGTGCAAACCGTGTGGACGCAAGTTTAGCGGGAATGGGCGCTGGTGCAGGAAATGCGCCGCTTGAGGTCTTTATTGCGGTAGCCAATAAACTTTGCTGGAAGCACAATTCAGATCTTTATACCTTGATGGATGCCGCTGACGATATCGTCCGTCCCCTTCAAGATCGCCCCGTTCGTGTTGACCGTGAAACCCTCGCGCTTGGTTATGCGGGTGTTTACTCAAGTTTCCTCCGTCATTCGGAAGTGGCAGCAGAGCGTTACGGACTTAAAACCGTCGATATTTTGCTTGAGCTTGGCAAACGTAAGATGGTGGGCGGGCAAGAGGATATGATCGTCGACGTGGCGCTCGATCTTCTCAATCGTCAAGGCTAACCGCAGACGTTAGAGATACCTAAACGTGCCTCTATGAATTGATTTGATTGACTTGGTTAATTGATAGGGCACGAACTTTGATCTCCAGGAGTAATGGATAATTTACTCACACTATATCTCCATGATATATTGCGATTTATCGCATTGGCTTAGATTCTGGGTAAGGGATCTAAGCCTTTTTTATGGGGGATTGACACAATTTCACTCGAATCTTGATATTGATTAAAAAGAGCCTCGGTATAATTGCCGTTAGACCGCTATTCACATAGCATAGAAGGGTATATGTAACCTTATTTCTGGAGGGCTTATGAAACATATTTTTTCGCTCCTAGCATCACTTTCTTGCATGAGCTTTGCCATGGCGCAGGCCGATATCGCAACTGCCACAAATCCCGCCGAATATTCTCCCTATGATGTGGAAGTGGTGACCAAACAGACCCCGCAATGGTTTTTAGAAACGGGCAATTTTATCTCCCATCTCCAAGCGCTCGATGCGTTTCATCAGCTTGAAAAAGACATTAAATCCGCACCGTTTTATCAGGAAAATCGCCGCCATTGCCACAACATCAGTATCGATCAACATAACGGGCGTTATCGCCTCCTTGTCGGGCCCTATTTAGACCGCACCGATTCCAAAGAGATGCAGGTCTATCTTGCCAAAGAGGCCTATAAAAGTTTCCCCATCGCGCTCTATAAAGATCGTTACTACAATTTTGATCTAAACGTTCAAGCCAACATTCATGAAATTGCCGAAACGGCGTATCAAAACCGCAAAAATGAGCTGATCGGTCAAGAAAAATGGATCAATGTGCTCGCTGAAAAAGAGGGCGTTGTCTCGCCATCTAATGAATTAAAACTCACCGCGGAGCGCACCGAATCCCGCGATAATATCTATTTAGAAGTGGCAACGGATGATGGATTCGC
Organism: Lysobacteraceae bacterium; assembly: GCA_012513365.1. Lineage (GTDB taxonomy): Bacteria > Pseudomonadota > Gammaproteobacteria > Cardiobacteriales > Wohlfahrtiimonadaceae > CALZBJ01. The sequence continues at coordinate 3,650 of JAAZCI010000236.1, read as the reverse complement.
GCCGGCATTTCCCCTTGATATCGCCTTTGCTGAGCATGCCGGATTTACCCTCGATGAGCTCTTTTGGTGCAGTGATAATGGACTGATGTTTACGCTCGATGGGCACTATTATCAAATGCGCGTTGAGCCGTTAGCGTCGAGTGATCTGACCGATAATGTGGCCAAAGATCCCGCACTTGATCTAACCAACATTAAACGTAAACCGCTTAATGAATTTGATGCGACGCGCTTTAATGCCCAAGTGATTTCGGGCGATGTAGTCTCTGAGGGGTATCATGAATCGCTCCTTAAAATTGAGGTAAAATCGCTTGAGAAAAATCGTCGCGGGCAGGTGCTTTACCATATTTTAGATGGCTCGTGGGCCGATCATAACAGTGAATCGGTGGAGCTTGGCAGTTATAAATGGGACGGCAAAACCTTAACGCTCTACACCTATTGGGCCCGTTTAGGCGATGCGCCGGTGAGCCCTTTTGGTGGGCAAAAAATCACCTATCATTGGGATGATAAAGCACGTAAATTTACCTTAAATAACTTTGAAGAGTATTCGCTGGTTCCCGGGTTTTGGCAGGGCAGTGATGGCCGATCGGTGGTTGATCTGCCGATGGGTAAAGACTCCATTTTAGAAACGCCGCGAACGCCGGAAGATGAAAAACTGATTAATGAATATATCAGCGCCCATAAACTCGGTTTTTACTCGAATCGTGAGACGCTCAACTGTAAGTTTTTACTTGGGGATAATGCCCGTAAATTGATGGATGAAGTGCGCGGAGTGATGAAGCAAAGCATCGAGGCGAAAACGGGTGATTGGGAAGAGCGCGCGAAAAAAGGCGATATGCGTTTTATGAAGTAATGCCTTAAAGCAGCATTAAAAAAAGCCTTATTCTGATTGAGTTTTACGCTTAGAATAAGGCTTTTTCTTGTTATATCGGAATCTTGATAAGGCAAAAAGATTAACGCAAGGTCATTACATCAATTGAGGTGTCGGCCAATTTCTCCGGATCAAGCACCATTTTGCGTTTAAACCACATGCGTCCAATGCCGATCACTTTCGGGTCGTTGATCGCTACAATGGAGCGGACGCGATTTTCACTATCGAGGTGAATATAGGCTTTTTGCGTCTCGCCACTGTCGCGAATAATGAGCGTGCACTCCTCATCGATGGGGAGGCTCATAATTTGAATGTTGTGATCGTATTGATCCGACCACACCCACGGAATTTCCCCATAGGCCGGCGGATTTTTCCCCATAATCGCTTTCGCGGCGATCATCGCTTGATATTGTGCGTTGGCCCAGGATTGCGTACAAAAGCCGACAACGGGGTGAATCGCCACATCGCCTGCAGCATAGATATTGGGGTCAGACGTTTGACCAAACTCATCGACGATAATCCCGCCTTTAATCTCAAGCCCCGCATTTTCCGCAAGTTCTGTAGCAATCTCAGCACCCGCCCCAACAAGGACGATATCGGCATTCACCTCATCGCATTCCGTTGTTAAAGTCAGCGTGCCATCGGCATTTTCTGCAAGATCGATCGCCCCGCAATTAAGGTGAATGTTGGTCCCTTTTCCGGTATGGAGAGTGTAGAGATACTCAGAAACCTCAGGCGGTACACTTCGGCCACATAGACGCGGTGCAAGCTCAAAAAGATCCACATTAAGCCCAAGTTTATTCGCCGTTGCGGCCACTTCTAATCCAATCCAGCCACCGCCAATAATCGCTAAGCGTTTTCCGGCTTTAAAAGCCGCTTGCAGTTTTAACGAATCATCAATGGTGCGAAGGGTATGCACATTCTCAAAGGCGGTCCAATTGGCATTTGGCACACGAGGACGGCTACCGGTGGCTAAAATGAGGCGATCATAGGGGAGCGTTGTCCCATCATTTAAGGTGACGGTTTGCGCATCACGATCGATCGCTTCCGCGTGCTTGGGTTTATGCCAATCGATGTTGAGCGCGTCGATCGCCTCGGGTGAAAAAAACGATAAAATCTCAGGGGATTCCTCGCCGGCGAGCACACTTTTTGAGAGAGGGGGACGTTCGTAAAAGATCTTTTCTTCATCAGAAATAATGGAGAGCGTTCCCTCAAATCCCTCTTTACGCAAGGTCTGCGCCGCAAATGCCGCCGCTTGACCGCCCCCGATAATGACAATGGATTCCATTGTTCTCCTCCTCACAATTTAACGGTTTTATTTTTTATTGTTCTCTAGCCGTTTGATTTATATCAACCATACAGCTCTGTATGGTTAGCATAGCGCGGAATAAAAAAGGGTGCAATAGGGAGGCCGGGAATTGGCAGATTATTGCACCGATTGGGTCTAAAAATGATGAGTCTTTCGATTTGATCGATTTGATTGATGGGGGCTCGGATTATTTCGGAGGAATTAAGCGAAAGGTAGTCTCGATAAAGTGTTTTGCGCGGTTAAAAGGCGCTTCGGAATTGCCATTGATTTCAGCAGTGGCGGGAGAATTTTGCTCGGTCGCATTCTCTAGAGGGGCGCTCAGATCGAGTAACGGCCGTTCGGTACGCACTTTTTGATCGCTAATCACCGCATGAAAGGGGACGCTCGATAGGGTCTCTTCAGATTGAATAATCACAAAGCTAAACATGGTGATCGAATCGGGAATCGTACTTGGGCAGACTTTATAAAATTTACTGTTATAAATAAGCGCTAGCAGCGGCGCGATACTTTCGGCAGTTTCCCCATAAAGCGCGATCTTTTTATGAAACCATGGGCGAATTAAATTTGGAATAAAGCTCCAATAACGAAAGGGCGTTGTGCGAGAACGCGTTGCGGAGATATCAAATTCGTAGCGTTTGGGGTCCATCAGCGTTACGGGAAGCTTAAAGAGATCCTCATAAAAGGTCTTATCTTGTGGCTCGCTACTGAAGATATGGGTCGGGGTAATGCCAAGATGATTGATGAGATCAAAGACGCGATTGGTCCACTCATCCCAGCCATTGGGGTAGGGTGGAATGCCATCTTCATTTAGGTGATGCACATGAATATTTGGGCGCCCGGCAAAGATCGTTTCCGCCCAAGAAATGCGGTCTTCAGGCTTCGGCATCGCATTAAAAAGGCTCTCGTTAAAGAGTTTTGTATCGCGATTGGATTCACTGCAAATGATTAAATGGAGCGAATCGACGCGATAGGAGGCCTCTAAAATCATATTGATGTGGCCAAGATGGAACGGGAAAAACTTCCCTAAAATTAAGCCGGTACTCGGTAACATGATGCATCCTCGAAACAAAAAGTTTAAGTCAATAGTGTAGCATTTTTCAGGAAGAGCGGAAGTGCAATCGCAGCCATCAATCTGCTGTAAGAGCATGATATGATAAGCACTCAATCTGTTCATTTATAGGGTGATTTTATCGTTATGCAAGAATTGACCGATTTTATAGTGCCATTTTTGACGTGGCTCGTGCTCATTTTGTACACCGGCGCAATTATTGGCGTCGCGGTGCAGGTAATTTATGAGACAACGAGCCCGAGTAAAACGCTCGGATACCTGCTTTTGATCATCTTTGTGCCGCTGCTTGGGGTGATTTTATATCTCTCCATTGGAGTCAATTATCGCAATCGAAATATGTACAGTAAAAAAGTGATGGCTGATGATGCGACGGAAGCGGAGGTAAAACGCTATATCAAAACCCT
>JAAZCI010000235.1 GCA_012513365.1 Lysobacteraceae bacterium | reverse complement strand
TTATTAAGATGGTAGAAGAAGCGCAAGGAAGCCAAGCGCCCATTCAAAAAATCGCCGATCGCGTCTCAGCAATTTTTGTCCCAACCGTACTCACTATCGCACTCTTAACGCTCGTTATAACATGGTTTATCACACACGATTCCGCTAAAGCGATTATGCATAGCGTTGCGGTATTAGTGATTGCTTGCCCTTGCGCGCTCGGTCTTGCGACGCCGACCGCCATTATGGTAGGAACGGGGCTTGGCGCTCGCAACGGGATTTTAATTAAAAATGGCGAAGCCCTTGAGCGAGTCTCAAAAACAAACGCCCTCATTTTAGATAAAACCGGCACCATTACCGAAGGCCATCCTGAAGTAACCGATTTTATCGCGCTTAATTCCACCAATCAAAAAGAGGCGTTAACCATTTTAACCGCGCTTGAGCGTAATTCAGAGCATCCCCTTGGAAAAGCGATCTATCGCTACGGATCGGCTCAATGTGACTCCCTTCCGGAGGTGAGTAATTTTAATGCGCTCGTCGGATCAGGCATTGAAGGAACCATTGACGAAAAACGCTACTTTGTTGGCTCGCCTCGCTTTATGGCCGAACAGTCGATCAATCTTAACGCACACGAACCGGCTCAAACTGAGCTTGAGGCGATGGGGAAAACCGTCATGCTGTTAAGCAGTGAAACCGAATTAATCGCGATGGTTGCTGTGGCTGACCAAGTCAAAGCCCGCTCAAAAGAGGCGATTGCCTCCCTTATGGCTCGAGGAATCGAGGTCTATATGATGACCGGCGATAACAGACGCACCGCAGAGAAAATTGGCGCCGATGTTGGGCTCGATTCCAGCCATATTTTTGCCGAAGTATTGCCGGAAGATAAAGCGGCGCACGTTGAAGCTCTGCAAGCAGCGGGGAAAAACGTGGCCATGGTGGGCGATGGGATGAATGACGCGCCCGCACTTGCTCAAGCCGATACTGGCATTGCCATGGGAACCGGCACAGATATTGCCATCGAAAGCGCCGACATCACCATTATGAATGGCGATCTTATTAATCTCAATCGCATGCTCAATCTCTCCCATCTCACCATGCAAAAAATCAAGCAAAATCTCTTCTGGGCGTTTATCTATAACTCCATTGGGATTCCCTTTGCGGCGCTCGGGTTCTTAAGCCCGATTGTCGCCGGTGCTGCGATGGCCTTTAGCTCGGTCTCTGTGGTCACCAATAGTCTTCTCCTCAGTCGGAAAAAGATTTAACCTAAAAACGTTAAATCATTGAAACGCCCTCATCATGAGGGCTTTTTTGCTCAAAAAGCATGCGGTATTTTTTAACGAAAATCTTATAATAAATGCGAATAGCGTTTAGCGTTAATGACAATAAAAATCCATACAAATAATAATACACCTTGAGAGCTTCATTATGACTGATACCAAAACGTACTTACAAACCCTACTCAATCATGAAATTCCGTTAACTCACGCCCTTGGAATCGAAGTGGAATCGTGGCGCGACAGCCGTCTTACCCTGAATCTCCCCCTTAAACCGAACATGAATCACATGAGCACTGCCTTCGGCGGAAGCATCTATTGCGCGGGCGTTATTGCTGGCTGGAGCTGGGTACATCTCTATCTCAAATCCCATGACATTACCGAGCCACATATCGTCGTGCATCACGCTCATATCGATTACCATCTCCCCGTTAAAGCCGATGCGCTTGCGGTCTGTAATCCCCCTGAAAGTAAAACACTTGAGAAGTTTACCAAGGTATTTAAACGCTACCAAAAGGGACGTTTAGAACTCGTTACCACCATCGAGGTAGATGGCGAGATTGCCGCAACCTTTACCGGACAATTCGCTGTTTATTGCGATTAGTGGGCGATTCAATTATTGCAGGCATAAAAAAGACACCCCGGAGGGTGTCAAATAACGATCGTTAAATTGAACGATCGGGGAGGAAAATAATCTCCTATAGTGTAGGAGAGTTTCGTCATTTATTTGTGAAAATTTTCAACAGCCCCGATATTTATCGTCAATTAAGCCATCAATTAGTCATTCGTTAGGCCGTCACCTCAAAATAATCGACGATCATTTGAAAGTTTCTCCGCCCCATCCATTCGTTCACATCAAGCTTAAAGGCACAATGAACACGCCTTGCATTATCGACGATTTGATGAGCTTGGAAAAAGGCGATCGCATCGAAAATCTCACCAAATTGCGGGTGTTTCAACGTCATTTTAATATGCTGATCTTTTAAAATACGATAGTTCATCAATTCAAATTCCGCATCAAAACAGGGCTCGGGAAATTCTTGTCCCCACGGAAATGCAAGCCGAAGCTGATCGGCAATCCGCGTACTATAGGCTTCTATCGGAAGCTCGCCATCACTGTAGATCACCTGGTTAAAGGTCTCATCGCTCACAAAGCGCGACACCTCCTCCTCAAGTGATTCACGAAACTCATCAAAATGGCGCTCAAGGAGCGATAATCCCGCCGCCATCGCATGCCCACCAAAACTTAAAATCATACCCTGATGTTTTTGTGCCACATTACTTAAAATATCGCGAATATGAAGACCTTTAATGGAGCGCCCCGAGCCTTTTAAAACGCCCTCATCATCATAGGCAAAGATAAAGGTCGGGCGGAAATATTGCTCTTTAATGCGCGAGGCAACAATCCCGGTAACGCCCTGATGCCAGCTCTCATCATAGAGTGCGATACTATTGGGAAGCGTCTCTTCTTTGAGTTTCAATGTCGATAAAATCACATCGGCCCGTTCGCGGGTCTCCCCTTCAATCTGCCGGCGCGCTTGGTTTAATTCGTAGAGCTCAAAGGCATATTTTCGCGCTGTGGGATAGTCATTGGCGAGCAGACATTCAATGCCGATCGTCATATCATCAAGACGCCCTGCCGCATTTAAAAGTGGCGCAAGCCCAAATCCGATATCACTCGTTGAGAGCGAATCACGATCTTTCGAGGAGGCTTCAATCAGCGCATTAATCCCATGAATCGTGCGACCATGACGAATCCGCGCGAGTCCCTGCTGGACAAGGCGTCGATTATTGGCATCCAGTGGCACCAGGTCCGCAACGGTGCCGAGCGCGACAATATCGAGATATTTACCTAAATTGGGCGGATTTTCACCAAAATACCCCTCTTCATGAAGCCGTGCCCGCACACTTAACAGGAGATAATAGATCACCCCAACGCCCGCAAGCGCTTTACTTTCAAAGGGGTCGCCCTCTAAATTGGGATTCACAATCGCGTCTGCCTCGGGAAGCGTTTCTGGAGGTAAATGGTGATCGGTAACAATCACCTTCATTCCAAGGGATTTCGCAAGCGCCACCCCTTCAATATTCGAGATCCCGTTATCAACCGTAATTAAAAGATCCGGAACCTTATCATAGGCGAGTTTATTGACGATACTGCGGGATAAGCCATACCCATCAAATACGCGATGCGGCACTACATAACGGATATTTCGGTGCCCAAATTCATGGAAAATCCGCATCGATAACGCAATGCTCGTCGCACCATCGACATCATAATCGCCCACCATCACAATCTCTTGATTCTCCTTAATCGCAGTGACCACAAGATCGGTGGCTTTTTCAATATTTAAGAGTGAATGGAACGGTAAAAGATGGCGAAGCCCGAGATCAAAATCCTCTTTTGAGGTGAGTGGACGGCGCTGTAAGATGGTGTTAATAAAATCAGGATAGAGCTCGGATTGAAGCGAATGCTTCGGCTCACGACGAATAATTTTCATAGATACGATTTAAATGGAGGTCAAAATAGAAGGCAAAATATTAACGATGAGTAAAATGATAGCTGACTTTAGGACGGCGCAGGCTAAATCTAAAATTAAATCTCCGCTCATATTGGTATCGGCATCCTAATCCATCATCAATAATGAGGCGCCCTACGGTTTTATTTTCAACTGCCCGCATCACTGGTTCAAGATATTTCGCAATTAAGTGCTCACGGGCCGCTTCCCACAGCGAAAAACGCTCATAGGAGAGCTCGTGCAGGAGCGTATCATCAATAATGCAGATATGTTTATGATTTTCAATCATCTGATCGATATCGGCAAGCCCAACGTCCAGATCAAAATAGGCCAACCCTAAATGCTCCGCAAGTCCGCGATAGATCGGGTTTTGCGCAAAGATTGCCGTGTAGTGATAATCTTTTACGAGCGGGATCGTGCCGCGATTTCCCCAAGGCCAAATGTATTGAATCGGTTCTTTTTGGTGCTGATTGAGCGGTAAATTTTGGAGCCAATTGCGCGCTTCTTTAAAACGCAATTGCCATAACGGCGCATCACTGCCTGATAGGCCAATTGTCCGTAAACTACGATCTTGAATCAACCAAGGAACCGTTGACGAAACGTCCGCATAATCCCCAAGTGAGAGATACCAGTCCCCCTCTTTGGTAATGATGGAATCTTCCGCAAAGGAGAACTCAGCCGCAAACGCACCAGCGATTTCGTGGACAATTTTAGGGTTAAAGTTAATCCGATTATGCCGATTAAGCAGGCTTAATTTAAACCAATCAGTGGTTTTAGAGCGAAACCCAATCCCACGAATTCCATACCATGCCCACGGCACCTGATCAGAGATGCTAAAAAGCTCCGTTAACGTCGCTTGAAATGATGCAAATGGAATCGTTTCATTGAATGGCTTAACCGTTTTCGATGAACGACTAATAATCTTATCGAGTGATGAGTTCGAACTGTAATTTTCCAGCAACGGCTTCCAGTCAGCATCTAAAATTCCGCTAAATCCTGGCAATAAGAAAAAAAGAGTCGGCTTCATACTTATTTTTCAATAATAAAAGTGTAGATTCCATTTACTTCAGACAGCTCTACAAGTGTGGAAGTTGTACGACTCAAATACGCTTTGAAATCGATCTCGGCATGAGCATCGGTTGCGAGAACTTTAATGCGCTCGCCCTCCGCCATATCACGCAGTGCTTGTTTGGTTTTCAAGATCGGCATTGGACAATTTAAGCCTGTTAAATCAAGTTCTTTCACGCTTGTATTTGCTCCATTAAAATCACCCCTGCATTTTTCGGCAGCAGATGAGGTCATCTGTCGTCAATTTATATAATGTAATTAAAATAATTGAGTCATCGTATCATAAAAAGCGTACGCCATCACGATTGCATCTTCCCGCTTTTCTGTTTCCGTCGGATAATAATTTTTCCGTAAACCTATCTCATTAAAGCCACGTTTTTCATAGAGTTTTATCGCTGGAATATTGGATTTTCGTACCTCTAAGATCATCATCGAGATCGGAGCATTTTTTGCACTTTGTAAGAGATAATCGAGCAAAAATCCACCATAGCCTCGCCCCTGAAAAACGGGGTCTACTGCAATATTAAGCAGGTGTAATTCATCGGCAATCTGCGATAAGAGCGCAAACCCCACGATTCCCTCTGTATGACTTTTCAAGACAACTTTCGCCCCTTGAAAATGCATCGCAGCATCAAATGTTTTCTGATCCCACGGCACTACATGCGCCGCCTGCTCAATGCGATAAATTTGATCGAGATCATCTTTATTAATAGCAAACACTTGAAGTGCACCATCGTCACTTTCAAAGAGCAGCTCCTCTTTGTTTGATTCTCTCGCTGCATCACTTGAGTCCATCATGCGAGTGCTCCTTTAATGCGTTTTAATTGTCGCCAACTCGCCGCTTTTAGACGAATATTTTGCGAAATAAGTTCAGGTCTTGGAAGTAAATAGGTCGGATACTCTTTTCCGCCTAATTCAAGTGTTTGAGGGCGTGAGGCGAGCTGATCATAGGGAATCTCTTTAGAGAGCATATTCCGCGCAACATCGCGCCCAACGAGCACAATCACTCGCGGATTAATTGTTTCAAGCTCTGCAATTAGATGCGTTTGGCAGCGCTCTTTTTCGCCCTCACTTACCGGCGACAGTTGCGCAGGCATGCATTTGACAAAGGGCGTGATATAGAGCGATTCAAGTGGCAGATCAATGGCTGAAAACAGCTTGGCAAAAAATGCACGATCCTGCTTAATAATCACTTCCCCGGCCACCGCTTCACTTCGAAGGGGCGCATCGGTAATGATAAAAACTCCGCTCTCGCCACTGCCAAAACCCACCACCGGTTGTGGGCGCGTTAAATGAAGCTCACACGCGGTGCAATCATGAATTGCTTGTTCAAGATCCGATAAGTTCTCTTTTGGTGGCAGAATAAACCGTTTAGGCGGATCGATCAACGCCTCTAATGAGACCGTTACCACCGAATCATCTCCCTCCTCGATCACTTGATTAGAGAGTACATGCGCCTTACCAATCTCTGCTTTCATCTGATCCGGAATAGAATATTGAGGCTTCGCGTTAGACTGAGACTGCGTTTGAGATTGCGACGATAACGCCGACGGTTGCACTGCTGGCTCATTATTTCCCAAAGAGGCCATAATTGCGCGTACACTTTGCGGTGCGCCTCTTGATTCACTCGGACTATGTGACAAATTCTGCGACTCACCATGCTGACTAGGCTGACCATAGGGATCTTGCGAGTGATTAGCGATTTGACGCATTTCGCGATATTCCACCGCAAGCGTTTCAGCTTCTTCACGGCCATACCAAAGCGGTATCCCCATCGCATTAAGATAACGATATTGTTCTAACGGATCGTAAGGTGTCATCTCAATCTCATCCATCTCGCTCTGCTCAGCTAAATAATCAGGCATTATGACCGATTACGACGCTTTAATTGCGCACGACGATAACAACGGCATCCCATATAAACAGGGCCTGAAAATCCATAAATCAACATAGTTAAAAAGAGTGTTTTTGCTGGGGATGCCAATAAAAATCCGCTATAGACGACAACGGGGATCAGTGCAAAAAACTTCACCTGTTTATTCATATTGATGGTTTTAAAGCTGTAAAACTTCACATTAGAAACCATCATCAGCGCCGTATATACCGTTAAAGTAAGCGCCACATACTCCATCTGTTCGCCGGTTAATCCCACCGCCATAGAAAACCATACAAGGCCCACCACGATCGCTGCCGCCGTTGGACTTGGCATCCCGACAAAGAAACGTTTATCAACGCTCCCAATCTGCACATTAAAGCGCGCTAAACGTAACGCCGCACAGGCAAGATAGAGATAGACCGCAAACCAGGAAAAATTCGCCACAATCTTAATTGTCGCATCATTCATTAACCCTTTGAGCGACCATTCATAGATAATAATCGCCGGCGCAACGCCAAAAGAGATCAAGTCCGAGAGCGAATCATACTGCTCGCCAAAGGCACTTGAGGTATTTGTCCAGCGTGCAACGCGTCCATCCATTCCATCGAAAATCATAGCGATAAAGACCAGCATCGACGCTTTAATATAGTATCCATCCAGCGCTAATAAAATCGCCGAGAAGCCTGATAAAAGCGCTGCTGTGGTAATTAAATTAGGTAAAATATAGATAGCATTACCTTTGGGTTTATTTGTGTGTTCTGACATAATAAATCGTACTGAAATTCCGAAAATGGGAGGAGTGATTAGTATAAGGGCTCTCGCTTGATATTTAAAGCGCGAACCTTTATCTTACTACACTTCGGCCTCTTATTTACTACTTGCGAGTCAAACTTTATGTCAAAACCGATCGTCTCTTTAATTTTAGCCATGTCTGAAAATCGCACCATTGGGGATAATAATGCACTTCCTTGGCATCTTCCCGATGATCTTAAGTTTTTTAAAGCGCACACTACCGGCAAAACCGTCATTATGGGGCGTAAAACCTTCGACTCGATCGGCAAACCGCTTCCCAAACGCACCAATATTGTGCTCTCTCGCAATGAAAAACGTGAGATTCCCGGCACGATCTGGGTCACCTCGATTGATGAAGCCCTTGAGTATGCAAAACATGATGATGAAGTGATGATTATGGGGGGCGCGAATCTCTATAAGCAAGCCCTTCCCTATATGGATCGCCTCTACTTAACTCGCGTTGATGCGGTGATTGAGGGCGATACTCAGATGCCCGAAATTGATTTAACCGGCGCAACCCTCACCTTTGAAGAGCATCATGAGAAAGATGAGCGCCATGCCCATGAATTTACCTTCCAAATTTGGGATTTTAATCGCGCTTAAATTTAAGTAAATATTAAAACATTAATCCATCAGACAATACAAAAAAGCTCCAACTCGATCATGATCCGTTGGAGCTTTT
>JAAZCI010000234.1 GCA_012513365.1 Lysobacteraceae bacterium | reverse complement strand
TGTGGATAATCTATTGCGTTCTTTTTTTAAGCGTTACAGCGTGACACTCTTTTTAGCATTAGTGGGTACTCCATTAAATAATGAAGATGGTGATCCGGAGACAGTTGGGAAAACGGGCAAAAGAAAGCGCTCAGCCGCGGGGCATATGTGGTATCAGGTCTCTGATATGGAAACGGAGAATGCCTTTGGCTTTGCGCCAATTAAATCAGGAGTTACAGGGCGCGGTATAGTGTCTATATATGATACCATTATCTATGAAAACCCTTACTATGCCAGAACATTTGAGATCACACACGAACACTATGCACAGTTACTTGATTATGGTAATAGAGCTGTAAACGAAGAGAATGAAGACTTTGATCTTAATTATCATGGGCTTAAAAACAGTTGCATTGATTTTACTTGGAAAGCACTGAATAGTGCGGGATTACGCCCTGAGTTTATAGGGGGTGAAGCGGATTTGATTAGAGCCAGAAAGCTTATGAGAACCTTTGAAGGCGAGATGCGGATTAAAGCGAATATTGCCCATGTAAAGTCTATCCGTCCCCCTTTTCCGGAGAGTAATTTAAATGTAGAAGTTTATCATGAGAAACCGGAGTCGAATCTGTTTGAGGATATTTTTATTGCTGAGAACGCAACTGTATCGGATGAGAGTGTTTTTTGAGTCATTATACTAGACTACTAATTTAAAAGGAGTTAAGAAAAGGCGCTGGGCTGATCTCCTTGAAGACGGGTTTTGCCACGTTTTCCGACTTTCACATAGGAGAATGTTTGCATATAAAAGAGGGTCGTTAAAAACAAAATACCAATCACCTCTTTTGTTAAAAACAGATAAGTAGGTGGTGATTTATCTGTTTTCTTCTTCGAGTAGCTTTTCACCGTCGTTTCGGCGTTAAAGCTTTTCTAGCAAATCTTTAATTGATGCGTTCTTAACGCTAACTCTGCATACATTTTTTAAGACTTTCCTTCTCGGCAGAGAGCAGCCACTTTAGCACCTTACTTGGCTAACTTTAAAAAGGTCACAATCTGTGTTTCTATAAATTTTGATCATTTCATGATTTCCTCCATCAGGATAATGATGATGGAAACCTCTAGTTTAGGCTTACATCTTCTAGGGTTGGATTCCGATAAATATCAATATTCTAGCAAATGTTACATTGTATTGATTAGAAGAAATGATAGGATGAATTTTATAAAAAGGAATTGTATGAATACTCTGTTTCAGGCTGAACTGAAATAGTTATGCAGGGACGTTTAATCTTATAGGCCACATCCTAATATTTAAAGTTGAAGCCTTAAGTTTATACACACAATTAAGATCTAAATATTTTATTAAATATGGGATAGATGGATTATGTATAGTATTGATCAGTTTTCAGACTCAAAGCAGAAATATTTTTACACTTTTCAAACAGGACAATATACTAATTTAAAGGTTGTAAGTTTTTCTTTAGAAGAAGAGATATCACAACCTTTTATAGCAAGAATTGTCATTGCATCAGAAAGATATAATTTTGATTATGGTGAATTTCTTGATGTGAATGGACTTCTTACGCTTTATCGTAATGGTGAAGTTCAGCGATATCTACATGGAGTGATCACTTCAATTGAAAAGAGTGATAGAAAAAATCGTTATTATCTCTATACCATAACTTTAGAACCTCGAATCTTTCGTTTAGGTTTAAGAAAAAATGTGCGTATATTCCAACATCAAACGATTCAGGAGATTGTTACAACATTATTAAAAGAGTCTGGCATTTTTTATTATGATTGGAATTTAAAAGCACAATATACTCCGAGAGAATATTGTGTTCAATACCGTGAAACAGACTTGGAATTTATTGATCGTTTACTTGCAGAAGAAGGTTTGAGTTACTATTTTCATCATTTGAAAGACCGGCATACAATAATTATTTATGATCATTATACTGGAACAATGCGATTAGATCGGACTATTCCTTATCATTTACCTCAAGGTGGTGCACATCCCGAAGAGTCTATTTATAGTTTGTCTTATCGTGAAAAAATTGGTTTTTCTTCAGTAAAACTAACAGATTACTGCTTTAAGAAATCAAATTATACTTTGGTGGAAAACTCTATTTTTAAGTTTGATTCGGGGCAAAGGAATCACTATTTTTATTACGATTATCCTGGACGTTATAAGTCTGAGGAGAATGGTGAGCGTTATTCAAGAAAAAAACTTGCAGAATTACGTAAAGCGCTTAATAGAGCTTTTATTAAAAGTGATATTTTAGAGCTAGAGGCAGGATATAGTTTTACGTTAAGTGCTCATATAGATGATTCGTTTAATAAAGAATGGTTAATAGCGAAAATAAAACATACAGGAACACAGTACCAAGTCTTAGAAGAAGAAGGAATTGTTGCCGAAACTCTTTATTACAATGAAGCATTATTAGTTGATACTAAAACAGAATGGTTTTCCAAAGGAAATCCCAAACCACAAATTGATGGATCACAAATTGGGGTTGTGGTCGGTCCTGAAGGTGAAGAGGTTTTTTGTGATGAATATGGACGAGTCCGAGTTAAATTCCCATGGGATATTCATAGAATGCCTGAGCCTATGGATGATTCGGGTTTTAGTTGTTGGATTCGCGTTGCACAAAATTGGGCGGGTAAGGGGTGGGGAAGCGTACAATTACCTCGTATTGGACAGGAAGTGATTGTTAGCTTTTTAAATGGTGATCCTGATCAGCCAATTATTACAGGTCGAGTCTATAACGACCAACAGGTTCTTCCTTATAAGTTGCCATATTATAAAACGATTACAACTATTAAGAGCAAAGAACATCATGGAGATGGTTATAACGAGCTTGTCTTAGATGATACACAGAAGAGAATTAAAGCGATGTTGCATACGACCCATGGGGCATCACAGCTTTCCTTAGGATATATTAAATCAGAATATAAAGTGAATCAGAATCCAGAACATCGAGGAGATGGCTTTGAGTTAAGAACAGATGAGTGGGGAGCCATTCGGGCTGGAAAAGGTCTTTATATTAGTGCAGATGTTAGAGGGAAAGCTACGGGAAAACAGCTTGATATCGATGAGGCTATTTTTCAATTGCAACACGCTTTAAAAATTGCTACAAGTTTGGCAAATGCTTCAAAAGAAGCGTCTGTATTTCCTACAGTGAATAACGATAAACAAAAATCTCAACTTAAAACAGCGTTCACAGACGTAAAGCAATCCACCATTATAGCTAGCGCGCCTGAAGGAATAGCATTAACCTCGCCTGAAAACATCCAAATCAGCTCGCAAAGTGATGTTGTTTTAACATCGGAAGATAGTGTCAATATCAGCACCTATAGTGATTTTAGAGTGGCTTCGAAAGAGGCTATTTCATTGTTTGGTGTGGAAAAAGATGTGAGTATTATTGCTAATAAAGGGCGTATTAAAATACAAGCTCAACATGATGAGCTTGAAGTCATTGCTAATAAAAGAATCCAAGTACTATCCACGGATGATGAGATTATTATTGCCGGTGAGAAAGGTTTAATTTTAACTGCTCAAGGGGCGTCAATTGAGCTCAAAGATGGAAACATAACCCTTAAGGCCCCAGGCGTTATTGAACATAAAGGCAGCGGTTTTCCCTTTAATGGACCTGAAAAATATAATTTTGACATGCCAGGATTTAAACCTGTTTCAGTCTGCATAGAATGTTTAAAACGGGCGGCTAAGCTTGGTAGAGGAACGGTGGAGTTGGTCTAATGAATAGAGTGGAATTAATGATTAGAGGTGATCAAAATATAGCTAACGCTGATGCTTTAAACAGTTATTTAATCTTTGATTGTGCGCATTTTGATCCTTCGCCATATTATGAGTTAATGAATCAGCCAGGGATTGAAGTGCTATCTCTTTTTAAAAACACTGTGCAAGAGATTGAAACGTTAGAGTTATCACCTATCCTTATAAAACTTACAGAAGAAACACCAGAAAAATTTATCGCTCAAATAAGAGCTTATGTAAAAGAGTATCTAGGTTCTATTCTATGGCTCTGGAGTGAAATGACAATTTCGTCACTTAATAATCAGTTACAGAAGCTTCTATTTGCAAAGCTTAATGGTCATGATGTGCTTGTTCGTTTTTATGATTCTCGTTGTATTGTTGATCGTTTAAAAGATTTTCAAAGGAAGGCCTACACAAAAGCCATCATTCAAAATATTCCTGTTTGGGCTTTTTACAGTAATGAGAAATATCATTATTTATGGAGTACAGAGGAGAGTGAGAGATGAGGCATGTTATCCGTAAAGGAGATAGTACAACACATGGTGGAATCGTTGTTGAAGGGCTGACTAACTACAAGATTATGGGTAGAGAGGTATCTTGCAAGGGGCATCTTGTGTATTGTCCTCTTTGCAAAAATCATTATCCGATTATGGAAGGTGAATCTTTAATGGTTATTGGAGGTAAAGAAGTTGCGCTTGAAGGAATGAAGACGGGTTGTGGTGCAACTTTAATTTCTACTCAATATCTTGTCGCTATAGGTGATTAATATGAGAACCCTTTTTAATGATGAGAGCGCTGAAAAGATGGCAAAAGAGAATTTTCTTAATGAAATAATGCCCTATCTTCAAAGAAACTATTCTTATATTTGCCATTACACACCTAATCATGAGCTTCGAGAGTATTTATACAGTCTAGTGGAGCAGGCTGAAGAGATCGGTTTTACGCAAAGAGGACCGGTAAGATTTTTTGTGGATATGACGATTGTTTTAGGTAGTAATTTTATTACTGATCCTAGTTACTATTGGATTTCTCAATTTTTAGAGGAGCACCAGAGTTTAGATCAGCTAGAAATGAGTATGCTACTTCATAAAAAAGTAAACCATTATTTAAATCAAGTAATGTCGGATGAATATCAACGATGGAAACAAATTAAGGAAAACTTACTTTTTTTGATTAATCAGAATAAGCAAGAGCCAGAGTATACTTTTTATATTACTGGGTTTGAAGAATACATATTAAGAAAGTTAGCTCTTATTTATCCAGAAAAATACCACCTCTTATCAGAAGAGGCTTTAGCCCATTTTGTATTACAAGCACGAGAAAAAGCCCAACAAAATTACTCTTTCAGAGGTTCGAAAGAGGAACTCTTTGTGATTGTACTTATGTTTATATTTGGTCATGAGTTTGATCAGACACCTCTTCTAGCTTGGGCGAAAACCCATCGTGAAAAAAGCAATGAATATGGCTATATAGCAGGGATAGAAGATAAAACGCTTAATTGGATCTCAATCTTAATGGAACATTACTCTACGCAAAGGGAATAATAATGTCTACTAACAAACCAAATCAAGAAAAAATAGCTTGCCCTTCAAAAACGGAGAACTGTACGGATGAAGTTAAAGACCCAAATTACAAATGTCGTCTTAAAGGCTTAATTGTAGAATTTAGACCAAAACAGGGCTTTGGCGGTGAGTATGGTTTTGATTGGCTGCGAATAGATGATAAAGATGTCAAACAACAGATTAATCGAGGGGATTTTACTGACGAGCCATATAAAGAGGCTATCTTAACGGGGCATAAATCAAATAGAGCCAGGCTTACGAAAGAGAAAGCTTATGAAAAGCTGAAAAAAGAGTATCATCAATTAACGTCTCAAGATTCAAAAGGTCTAGTAAAACGAGAAGGTTATGAGGATTCAACTTACTACATTCCATTTTTAAATATATTTTCAAAAAAGAGTAGCGAAGCGTTAAAAAAAGAGATTCCCTCCTTAATGTTAGCGCCTCCATTTGAAGCTGAATTGCGTTTAATATTTTATGCCTCTTGCATTCGCCCAGATAAAGTCATTTTTGAATTTCCAGAAGAATTTGAGGTAAATGGCAATAAGAGTCCTTATATATGGGAAGATGACGTGGATTTTGTTGCCCACCATAAAAACAGGGAAAGTTCAAAGACCTTTACAGTAACGTGTTTAAACGATATTAGTGAGAAAAGATATATTGAAGCCTACGCTGTTTATAATGAAGGCAAAGCGAGTGAAGAAAAACTTCTAGCCGGTAAACTCTGCTTATTACCCAATGATAAAGCGCACCGGCAAATATTAAAAATTGCTCAGGTATTAGTTGATGTAAAACCAGTTCCAAGTTTAGGGTCTATAAAAGGGGAAATAGAGCATGATGAATTAAAACGACTACATTCAGGTCTTTATCAAGCTTTAATAGTTCCCAATATTCTTACTAAAGATAGCTCTGGTAACAATTTAGAGCTAGATTTAACGCAAGACTCGCTTTGGCAATTGCCTAATAAGGCAACAATCTTAATGATGGAAAAATACTCTCAAAAAAAAGCGGAGTATGAAGCGTTATTATTACAAGGAAAAGATCAAAGAAGTAAAATCTTAGAAGCT
>JAAZCI010000233.1 GCA_012513365.1 Lysobacteraceae bacterium | reverse complement strand
AGGTGAAACATGGCAAAGCAGTACTCTAAGTCTCCATTACCCTTTTTAGGGCAAAAAAGGAATTGGCTTAAACAGATTCGAGAGATTGATTTTAGCGGTATGACCGTCGTCGATCTCTTTGGTGGGAGCGGTATCATTTCCCATACGATTAAAGAAAACAATCCATCGGCGCGTGTGATTTGGAATGATTACGATAACTTCCAGGCGCGTCTTGAAGTGATCGAGCAGACCGAGGCTCTCCGGCAAGAGCTCCAAGCGATTCCGCATGGGAAGAAGGTGCGAACGTCGGAAGAGATCAAAGAGCGCATGCTTGAGATTATCAATCGGTATGATTCGATTGACTGGATCACATTATCGAGTTGGCTCTTGTTCCCGGCTAACTACGCGCATGACTATGACGATCTCAAGGGTCGGAGTTGGTATGCGAGCGTCCCCAAGAGCGCGCTTACAAGCGAGGGGTATCTGGAGGGAGTTGAACGCAGATCGGCGGACTTCCGAGAGCTGATCAAAGAGTTTAAAGGCAAAGAGAACGTGATCTTTATTGCCGATCCGCCGTATGTAATGACAAACCAAAGTGGTTACGTCGCTAAAGGTGAGGACCACTTCAAACTTAAAGACTCGATCGAGTTAATCATCGAGCTTCATACCGAAAAGGCATTGTTCTTTTCGAGTCCGAAGAGTGAGTCCGACGCATTGTTTGAAGTCTATCAGCCACAAAGCCTCGAGCGCATCGAGTTTGCGACGAGCATTGTGAAGAATAGGATTAAGGAATATATGTTTTTGTTGAATATGTGAAAGCTAACAATCTTGCTTATAATGTATTTATTAAACGGTACATTAATTAAAGGGACGGATAACGTTGTTTAATTCATATAAAAGACAAATCATTATCTATGGGGTTATATTATTATTCTTTATCCCTATTGGGATTTTTATTTTAACAGAGATATTTTCTCAAGATAGTGTGTATGTTTTTTTAAAGGATCATGGATCTTTTATTGCTGGCGTAATGGCTATTATTGGTGTCTTGTGGATGATTAGCACTCAAAAAGAGGAAACAGCGATATCAATTAATAGTAATAAAGCAATGATGAGAAATGAGGCGTTTGAGTTAAAAAGAATAAGAGCGATAGAGCATTATTTTTTCTTAAAAAAGAAAGTTCGTATTTTAGGAGAAAATTTCTCTTATATAGAGTGGTATCCAGTAGAACATAGTAAAAAAATATACGAGGAAGTTGAGATCCCTTTAATGTATTTAAAGCATTTTTTAGATGAAGACGACATTAAAGAAGTTATATACTTAGATGCGTTATATGTTTTTTTCGATTTTAATAGAAAAGAAAATTTCAATTTTAAACTCTTTAATAGCAGCCTTCTAAGTAAGTTCTACATATTAGGTTATGAGACTGGACATGATGAGTCGGGTCTTTGCTTGTTATATGGGGATGACATTTTTATGGAAACGCCTCGGAGTCTCTTCGATAAGAGATTAGATAATGAATATTCAGAAGAAGAAGTAACAAGATACTTATTTGGATATATGGAGCATGTTGTTATGGATAATCTACTTCGAGTTATAGAGAGTAAGAAAGCTCCGGCTATCTATGAATAGGTATATTGGTCATATGTTTAAATAGAAACCTCCATTTCGGAGGTTTTTTTATGCGAGAAAGAAAATGAGACGAATTAATAAAATCATTGTCCATTGCTCGGCAACGCCAGAAGGTAAGGACTATACCATTGATGACATTTACGATTGGCATGTAAATCAAAACGGGT
>JAAZCI010000232.1 GCA_012513365.1 Lysobacteraceae bacterium | reverse complement strand
GCATTGATGAGCGCACCGCGTTTGTGGAACATATCTTAAAAACCGAAGAATTTGATCTTGCGAGCAACAAGAAAATCTATATCGACCGCAGTGAACTTCCCTACGCGAAAGACCAAAAAGAGCTCGATAATATCTGGCGTGAGCGGCTGCAAAATGAGCTAATTACGCTGATGGTCTCTGATAAAGATCGCACCCTAGAGGATGCCAAAGAGCGCCTTTTAAAGCGTTATAAAGTTCGCGGTGAGCGTTTAGCGCAAAATACCAAAGACGATATTTTTGATCTCTTTATGAATGTGGTCGCCCGCAGTTTTGACCCTCATTCAGGTTACTATTCTGCCAAGCAGATGGAAGATTTTAACATCGGCATGAGCTTATCCTTACAGGGGATCGGTACGGTGCTCCGTCAAGATGAAGATGCAGTTAAAATTATGGAGATTGTGCCGGGCGGGCCTGCGGATTTAACCAAACAATTGAACGTTGCCGATGAAATTATTGGCATTGCTCAAGGCGATAATGGTGAGTTTATGGATATCGCCGGCCTTCGTCTTGATAAAGTCGTCGATAAAATTCGCGGTAAGAAAGGGACGGTGGTGCGCCTGCAAATTTTAGGCAATAAAGGCAAAGGCCCTGAGAAAATTGTCCGTATTGTGCGCGATACCGTCAAACTTGATAAACAAGCGGCAAAATCTGAGATTAAAACCGTGTTATCGGAAAAGGCCGTTAAACCTGCCAATGTAGAAGTAGGTACCGGCAACGTAGAAGTACTCGAGAATGACAACGGAGCGAATGAAAACGGGGCAAATGAAAGCGGTGCTTATCGCATTGGCGTGATTACACTTCCCACGTTTTACAGTGACTTTGAAGGCAATCATCAAGGGAAAAAAGATTACCGCAGTACCACCCGCGATGTAAAAAATCTGCTTACTAAAATGCAAAAAGAAGCGCCGATTGATGGCTTAATTATCGATCTACGCGGCAATGGCGGGGGCTCTTTGCAAGAGGTGATCGATCTATCCTCAATTTTCCTGAAAGACCCGCATAAAACCATCGTGCAAACGCGCAATTTTGATGGGCGTATTGAACTGCAAAAAAGCTCTAATGATAAACAGCTTTACGATGGGCCACTATTGGTGATGACCGATCGCTTAAGCGCCTCCGCAAGTGAGATCTTTGCCGGCAGTATGCAGGACCAAGGGCGCGCGATTATCGCGGGATCGACTACCTTTGGAAAAGGAACCGTGCAGACCATGCTCAATCTTGAAGCGCTGCTCTCTAAAACAGAAAAGCCGGGGCAAAGTAAAGTCACCATCGCAACCTTTTATCGCGCGAGCGGTGAAACAACGCAAGAAAAAGGGGTGGTGCCCGATATCGAATTCCCAAGCCTATATGATCCCCAAGAGATTGGCGAGGCGAAAGAGCATTACGTTCTGCCGTGGGATCGCATTAAACCTGCATCCGATTATCGCCCCGATGTGATTGAGAATTTAGCGATTTTAAAAGCGAAAAGTCGTGAGCGATTTGAGAGTAATGAGCGCAATATCCTCTTTAAAAAGCAAGCGGATAATCTCTATGAGCAGTGGCGCACCAAGAAAATTTCGCTCAATTTAGAAGCGCGCAAAAAAGAATTACGAGACAAGGAGCGAGTGGTCTTAAAACGCCAAAATCGCCTGCGTGAACTCTATGGATATAAGGCGCTGACCTTAGAAGAGTTCAAAAATGAAGATGGCACCTATTCCGATCTAATCGAAAAGACCAAAGTGGATGTGCTCCTTGACGAAGCGGTGGAAATCCTCCGTGATTATATTGATTTAACCAAATAGTAGTTGTTGAAAATGGAAAATGTAAAAGGAAAACGAGTCATCGTTGGGATGTCTGGCGGTGTGGATTCATCGGTTGCGGCCTATCTGTTAAAAGAGGCGGGCGCCGATGTGCATGGCGTCTTTATGAAGAATTGGGAAGAGGAATTTGACCAAGGTTATTGTACCGCAGAAGAAGATTTGCAGGATGCAAAAGCGGTTTGTGAAACCTTAGATATTCCGCTTCACACGGTCAATTTTGCGAAAAACTATAAAGAGCGCGTTTTTGCCTACTTTATTGAGACGCTAAAAGATGGCCTAACCCCGAATCCCGATGTGCTCTGTAATAAAGAGATCAAGTTTAAAGCGTTCTTAGATTACGCCTATGAATTTGGCGCAGATCTTATCGCAACGGGGCATTATACCCGCGTTAAACGCGATGATGAGCAGACCTATCTGTTAAAAGGGCTTGATGATAATAAAGATCAGAGCTATTTCCTCCATCTTTTAAATCAAGAACAGCTTAAAAATGCCGTTTTTCCTATCGGCGATTACGATAAAAAAGAGGTGCGCCGCATCGCACTTGAGCACGAGCTTGTCACCTTTGATAAAAAAGATTCTACCGGTATCTGCTTTATTGGTGAGCGGGATTTCACCGATTTTATTATGCAATATCTCCCTACGCACCCCGGCAAAATGCGCACGCCTGAAGGGGAGGTGGTGGCAGAGCATCAAGGACTCGCGTTCTATACCATCGGGCAACGTCAAGGACTAGGCATTGGTGGGCGTAAAGATTCAAGTGGCGAGCCATGGTTTGTCGCTGATAAAGATATCGGAAAGAACGAGCTGATCGTGGTGCAAGGGAATCACCCTTATCTCTATGGAATGGCGCTCACGGCGCGGGATCTCCACTGGATTGCCAAATACGATATGGCGAGCATTAATGAGGGCTTAAAAGCGAAGATTCGTTATCGTCAAAAAGATGAGCCCTGTCAGATTGAGTTTTTAGAAAGTGGTAAGATTAAGGTCGTCTTTGATAATCCCCAGCGCGCGATTACTCCCGGGCAATCGATCGTTTTCTATAAAGAGGATGTCTGTCTTGGCGGTGCGGTGATTGAAGGAAAATGTGACGCATAAGCAGATCGTGCCGATATTGCATTACCATTAAATCGTTATCGATAACGTAAATTAAATTGAGCGGAGGGTGCATTCAAACGGGTGCGCTCTCTATTATTTTTTAGATGTGAAACCTGAGGACAAAAAGGATGAGCGACAGTAACGCGCCTGCATTAGAACGTGGGCTTAAAAATCGTCACATTCAGATGATCGCACTCGGCGGTGCCATTGGAACGGGCTTATTCTACGGATCGGCGAAGTCGATTGCGCTTGTAGGCCCCGCTATTTTATTGGCGTACTTGCTCGGCGGAATGGTGATCTATCTGATCATGTCGATGATGGGAGAGATGTCCACCCACGAGCCGGTTGCCGGCGCATTTAGCCATTTTTCATATAAATATTGGGGCGAATTCCCGGGATTTTTAGCCGGTTGGAACTACTGGTTTCTCTATATTTTAGTGAGTATGGCGGAGCTCTCGGTTATCGGGCTTTACTTGCAGGAGTGGTTTGGGCTAACGCCGTGGATCACATCGCTTGTCACCTTAGTGATTATCACCTCGGTCAATCTATTGTCGATCCGCATTTATGGTGAATTTGAGTTCTGGTTTGCCTTTATTAAAGTCTTTGCCATTGTGCTATTAATCGGGCTTGGACTCTATCTAATCGGAAAAGATTCACTTCTTGGGAATACCGGTACTGAGTCAATGGTGAGCCTATCGAATCTTTGGCGCTTAGAGGGTGGATTTATGCCCTTTGGAATTAAAGAATTTCTGCTCTCGCTTGTGATCGTGATGTTCTCCTTTGGTGGAACTGAATTGATCGGGATTACTGCAGCAGAAGCCGATGACCCAAAAACCAGTATCCCCAAAGCGATTCGACAAGTGATTTGGCGGATTTTACTCTTCTATGTGCTCTCGATTGCGGTGATTATGGTGCTTGTGCCGTGGAATGAGATTGGCGAACAAGGCAGCCCCTTTGTGGTGATCTTCCAAAAAATGGGCTTAGGGGTAATCACGCTCTCAAATGGCTCTGAAATTAGTATTCCTGCGGTCTTCTTTGGGCTTGTGGTCTTTACTGCCGCGATCTCGGTTTACAATAGCGGGATTTACAGTAATGGCCGGATGCTCTACGGGCTTGCAGAGCAGGGTAATGCGCCGAAAGTCTTTATGAAGCTCAATTGCAATCGCGCGCCGTTTATCGGGATTCTGTTTTCATCATTCTGTACGCTCATTGCGGTTGTGGTCAACTTCCTCATTCCCGATGGGGCGTTTATGCATATTATGTCGGTG
>JAAZCI010000231.1 GCA_012513365.1 Lysobacteraceae bacterium | reverse complement strand
TATCACCCCGATAAATGCAATAAATTAAAAAAAAATTTGCTTTTTAGTCTGAATGCGTTATAAGCATGCCATAGAGTTTTTATATAGGAGAAAACCATGACAGCAGGATACGACGATTTTATTGATGAGGATCTTATCGAAGAGGAAGAAATTCCTGAGGTAAAACCCAATAAATCTCAAGCGTGGCGTGATATTGAAGCGATTCGTGAACAGCGCGCATTAGAGAAAAAGCTCGCGAAAGAGTATGAGCTTGAAAGTTTTGAAGATGATTGGGATTTTGATGATCTCGATGATTAATATTTAGACAAAATTATCAATTCACCTTGAAAAAATTATAATGGACCTCAAATTATAGGTGTTATAGAATTTTTACGTAGGGAAAAGATCATGTCAGATACAAAAAATGAGATGGATGTAGAGCTTGAAAATGATGCGCTCGACGCAGAAGCAACTGATGAAGTGGTGGAAGGCGAAGAGAGCGAGTTAACGCTTGAAGAATTAACGGCTGCGTATGAAGCAGCACAAGCGGAAAAAGAGAAGCTATATAATCAATATTTACTCGCAGCCGCCGATGTGAAAAACATCAAACGCCGTGCCGAGATCGATGTGGCAAACGCCCATAAATATGCGCTTGATAAATTTGTAAAAGAATTACTGCCCATTTTAGATGCGATGGAGCTCGAATTAAACGCGTTGCAAAAATCTGAAAATGATGAAGTAAAACAATTTATCACAGGATCAGAGCTCACCTACAAAATGCTCTTAAATGCATGTGAGAAATTTGGCGTCGTCCAGATTAATCCCACCGGTGAAAAACTCGACCCTGAGCGTCATCAAGCCATTACCATGCAGAAAAATCGTGAATTTGAATCCGGTCATGTGATTCAAGTGGTGCAAAAAGGATATTTGCTAAACGAACGCGTGGTACGAGCGGCACAGGTGATTGTTGCTGAATAGTCGCACGATTAGGGCGCTTCTGAGCTTTTATTGAGATAAAGCTAGAAAAAAAGGAATACATGCCTTATCATTTAGTTAGTTAAATGTAGCTTTTAGGTGCCTCGGGTACTTAAATATTGCCAACTTTTTTAGAGGAGATGCAAATGTCACAACAAAGTTCAGATAGAATTACTTTCCCCATTTTAGCGGTATTAAGTGGTGCGTGTTTATTAGGGATTGTGGTTGTACTTGTTAAATCACTTGTGATGCATTTCATGTAATAGAGCCTGAAATAGCAACGTAAAAGGCGATTTAGCAGATATGCAATGCGCCCCTTAATTCGTTCACACAAATCTATGAGAAGGGTATGCTGACATACCCTTCTTCCTTTTGAGGAGAACAAAAATGACAGTTAAATTTTTACATACGATGGTCCGCGTTAAAGACCTTGAGAAATCCCTTGAATTTTTCTCAAATGTTTTAGGATTAAAAGAGACTCGCCGTAAAGAATATCCCCAGTGGGAATGTACGCTTGTCTATTTAGCGGCGCCGGGGCAAGAGGTTGAGATCGAATTGACCTATAACTGGGATTCAGAAGAAGAGTATGGCATCGGTCGCGCGTTTGGGCATTTAGCCTTTGAGGTGGACGATATCTATGAAGTATGTCAACGTGCGATGGATGCTGGCATTGAGATCAATGTTCCTCCTCGCGATGGTTGGATGGCATTTTTCCGCTCGCCCGATGATATCTCGATCGAATTATTGCAAAAAGGGGAGCCGAAAGAGCCGCAATCCCCATGGACTGAAATGGAAAATGTTGGCTGGTGGTAACGCCCGCACAACATTTACTTCAAAGACGTATCAACAGGAATTGAGACAATGAATAAATATCCCATTACGAAAGAGGGCGCTGAGCGTTTACGTGCAGAGCTTGATGATCTTAAAAAAGTACAACGTCCACGCGTTGTTGCAGACATTGCAGAAGCCCGTGAACACGGTGACTTAAAAGAGAATGCTGAGTATCATGCTGCCCGTGAAGAGCAAGGCTTTATCGAAGCTCGAATCAGCGATTTTGAAGCACGCCTTTCGAATGCTCAAGTGATCGATATTACGCAGATCGCCAATACCGGCAAGGTGATTTTCGGGGTAACGGTAACGCTTTTTGATGTCAATGAAGAGAAAGAAGTGACCTATCAGATCGTCGGCGATTATGAGGCGGATGTGAAGGCGAATAAACTCTCGATCTCCTCGCCGATTGCTCGTGCGCTTATCGGAAAAGAAGTTGACGATGAGGTTACCATTAAAACCCCAGGTGGTGATAAAATGTATGAGATTTTAGAGGTAGAACACATCTAAAACACCGACAACACCATGAAATAAGGCAGGTCACATGAAGGCGTTATCATTTCACCCCGTAGCAAAATGGATTATCGGGCTCATTTTAGTATTAGGGCTCTTTTTCTTCCATGAATTTATTGTTCCCGCACTCGGCGCAATGATTATCGCATTTGTGACCTGGCAATCCTACAGCGATCTACTGCGTCTCTGTAAGGGGCGCGAACTTGTGGCAGCTAGTGTTGCAACGGTCTTTATCGTCCTTGCAATCGTGCTGCCTTTTATTTGGCTCGCGCATTATTCGCTCAATGAGATTCAAGGACTTTTTGAATGGATTACCGCGCTTAACCGAGATGGAAAGCCAACGCCCGATTGGATTCAAAATCTTCCCCTTGTTGGCGATGAATTGAACAAATGGTGGGAGAGCTTTTTAAATCGCCCCAACGGGGTGAACGAGCTCCTTGCCAAAGCGGGGCTTAAAAATATCTTTTCATACAGCATGGTGATCACCAAAGAGATTACCCGTCACTTTGCTGGGCTTGGGTTTACCCTCCTTTTTATGATTATCACACTCTTTTTCCTCTATAAAGATGGCCGCAGTATCTGTGAGCAGATCGATATTGTCGGTGAGCGGGTATTTCCGGATCGTTGGCATCGCATTTCCCGCATTGTTCCAACGCTGATCAGTTCCACCGTTACCGGTATGGTGGTGATTGCGATCGGTGAGGGGATTGTCTTTGGATTTGTCTATTATTTTGTCGGCGCGCCGTCCCCCTTAACGCTTGGGGTGATTACCGGTGTATTTGCCCTTATCCCGGGAGGTGCACCATTATCGATGACAATGGTCTCGCTCTATTTAGTGGGAAGTGGCTCAACGACAAGCGGATTAATCCTCTTTGCATGGGGAACAATTCAGCTCTTTGTAGTGGATAAAACCATTCGCCCACGCCTTGTTGGTGCTGCGGTTAAACTCCCATTTTTGCCCACGATTATGGGGCTAGTTGGCGGGGTTAAAACCATGGGCGTGATCGGTTTATTTATCGGACCTGTGATTATGGCGCTCATTGTGGCGTTATGGCGCGAGTGGGTGCATGAAGAGGATCACCGAATTCCCGAGCCTGAGCCGAAAAAGGCGATTAAAACAAAGCGAAAATCCTCCGCCAAAAGTTAGATGG
>JAAZCI010000025.1 GCA_012513365.1 Lysobacteraceae bacterium | reverse complement strand
GGGATTATTTTTAGAAAAGGCATCTTTTGAGCGTTGTGCCCAGCGCATGGAGAGCTCCATCGATTCTTTTGCTTGTTGATGGGTTGCGGGATAGGGCGTACATTCGTCAAAGGCCATCACAATATCGGAGCCTAAAACCCGCTGAATTTCCATGGAGGTTTCAGGGTCTAAAAAGCA
Source organism: Lysobacteraceae bacterium (assembly GCA_012513365.1). Taxonomy (GTDB): domain Bacteria; phylum Pseudomonadota; class Gammaproteobacteria; order Cardiobacteriales; family Wohlfahrtiimonadaceae; genus CALZBJ01. The sequence goes on along the minus strand of JAAZCI010000025.1, from coordinate 1,474 downwards.
TTTACGGCCATCAAATGGCGAACGGAAGGTAACCCCTTTCTCTTCAATTTTACGCAGTTCCGCGAGCGAAAAGACTTGGAATCCGCCGGAGTCGGTCAAGATTGGTTTGTCCCAACGCATAAAATCATGAAGATCGCCGTGGGCTTTAATCACATCGAGCCCCGGGCGAAGCCAGAGATGGAAGGTGTTGCCGAGCACAATTTGAGCGTTCATCTCTTCTAGGTTTTTAGGCGTCACTCCCTTAACGGTCGCGATCGTTCCCACAGGCATAAAAATCGGGGTTTCAATGGTGCCCCGTTCGAAGGTAAGTCGGCCACGGCGCGCCGTGCCATCAGTTTTTAATAATTCAAATTTCATTCGTTTTCTGGTTAACTTGTCGTTTACTTATCGTGATCGTGATTTTAATGTTAGTATTTTACCTTAAACCACGAAATTTTCAGACTTTAGTGCAAAAATATTCAAGAGACGAGTAAAGGATTCCATGGCTGAGATCAGTTTTTATGTGTTGCCCACTGCAAAAGAGAGTGCGCGTCTTGGGCTGGTGCTAAAACTCGTGGAAAAAGCGTATGAAGCGCGGGAGCCAGCGTACCTTCTTTTTGATGATAAAGAATTTATGAACGATGCCGACCGCGCGATCTGGGGCATGCGAGATGATGCCTTTATTCCGCATACGGTTTTAACATCCGCTGACGATATTGATGCGCTCGATCTGATCTATCTCTCGGCGGAAGAATTTGCGGTGCCGAATCGCTCTCTGTTGATCAATCTCTCGCGCACCTTTCCAACGCGCCATACCGAATTTCAGCGCATTTTCGAGATTATCACCAAAAATCCTGATAGCATTCAAATTAGTCGGAATCGCTATCGTGAATATCGTGATTTAGGCTACGAGATTAAGACGCATATCCTATAATAGAGCTCACTTTACGAGCGAATGCAGGAGCGTTTATGCCATATCTATTAAAAATCGGTCAGTTCGATCAGATGCACACCGTGGGCGTTTTTGAGTTTGAGGAAAATATCCACGCCTTTATTCGATCGATCCCGTTTGTTGAGATTGAAACCTACGAGATCGATGATGTGACCTTCACCGATTATTCCATTCCCTATCAATTGTTGCCGGCATCTTATTTAGTGCGTTATTGCGGGGCGGATTTTCTTTTGTCTCATACGATGTTTACCGATCATGAAAACGCGCTCTTTTTTAGTTGGGAGCCGGTGCATCTTTGGGATGAGATGGGGAGCGATGAGCCAGATGAGCCCAATCTCATCGAAGGAATGACCCGCGTCGATGCCTATATTATTCCAAATGATGAGGCGCTTGCTTATATTGAATCTCGCGAGGCGATCGTCGTCGCGGTCACCGAGCATTTTGCTGAAAAAGGGATTCCCGTTTCACGAGAATTTGCCGGCTCTGAAGATGGAGAGGCGCTCACCTATACCGATGAATCGGGTTGGCATTTTCTCTTTCATC
>JAAZCI010000230.1 GCA_012513365.1 Lysobacteraceae bacterium | reverse complement strand
TATTAACCCAAGGCATGGTGGTGGCACCCACCTTCTATCGTCACACGAGCAAAGGCTACCAATGGTTTAACGTGAAAGATATCGAAACCGTTGAGAAAGATGGCGAGACCGTCTACCTCTACAAAGGCGATGGCGAACCGGTGGTTTACGATGGTATCCAAAAAATGGGTAAATCGAAAAATAACGGCGTTGACCCTGAAGAGATTGTCAATAAATATGGAGCGGACGTATCGCGCCTCTTTATGATGTTTACCTCACCTCCTGAACAATCGCTTGAATGGTCAAGCGCTGGACTTGAAGGCGCTGAGCGCTTCTTGAAACGCGTATGGAATTTTGCCTACGACAATCAAGACGTTTTAAAAGGTGACGCTTTAGATGTAAGCGCGATTGAAGACAAAAAAGCGAAAGAGATCCGCCGTGAGATTCATGGTGAGCTCAAAAAAGCGCTCTATGACTATGATCGTTTCCACTTTAATACCGTGGTATCGGCCAATATGATCATCTTAAATGCGCTCAATAAACTAGGCGATAGTGCTGATCATAACGCGGTCAAACAAGAGGGTTACAAAATTATGTTGCGCCTCTTAAGCCCGATCGTGCCCCACTTGATTCATACCATTTGGTCATCAATTTATGGCGATGACATTCTTAACTACGACCTTCCGGCAGTCGATGAGAATGCCCTTGTTGCCGATGAGATCAAATATATGGTTCAGGTGAACGGTAAACTCCGTGGCGAGATTATGGTACCTGCGGAAAGTGCGAAAGAAGCGATCGAAAAAATGGCGCTTGAGAATGAAAATGCGCAGAAATTTATCGATGGCAAAGCGATCGCACGCGTCATTGTTGTTCCGAACCGCCTTGTTAACATTGTGGTGAAATAATCAATAATGCGTACGCTGCAATGCATACTCATTAGCTTAGGGTGGGGATTGATTTCCCCGCTCTTTGCCATTGAAGTCGAGAAAGAGGTGACCTATTACACGGTGACCCCAAATCCCGGTGAGGCGATTTTCGATAGCATCGTCCGTGATGCGCCGCCGTCATCTCATCAATTTTTAAATGAAAAAAACGCCTCAACTTTGGGCGAATATCAACCGAAAGTGGAGTTTGAAACTCACTTTAACACCCATCTTTTTAAACGTTGTACCGTTTCCCGCGTGGACATTACGCTTCATTCCCACTTTTATCTACCGAAGCTCAACACGCATTACAACTACAGTTACAGCGTCACCAGCGATTTTAATCGCGAATATCGTAAAATTTTAGATCATGAAGAACATCATGAAGCGATCTATATCTTCTATCTCAAAGAGCTTAAAAAAGAGATCGAACGTTTAGGGCGAAAACGCCTTGCATGCGATGATCTCTCAAGCCAAATTAAAGCGCTTGAAGACAAGACATTAGAGAAAATTGACGAGGAAAATCGCCTCTTTGATTGCCGTGAGTATGGCAAAAAAATGGGCTGGACGTTTTGCGATGCGCCCACAAAGCGTCATCTATCAAATAAATTAAAGTCAGCTTAAAAAAAATTTATCGATATAAAACAATACTTAAAAATTTAGATATCAACGATTGATATATTTTATTGATGATTCGTGATACAACTAGAGAAGTGTCATGAAACCATGCTCTTAAAATAATAACGACAACCGCCATGAATGAAAAAGATTTAAAAATTTTAATAGAAATTGAAAAACATCGTAGCTTAACCACCGTTGCTGAAGTGCTCTATATGACTCAGCCGGCGCTCACCTATCGTCTTCAACAGATCGAGAAAAAGATGAACGCGAAGCTCTTTAACCGCGGCCGCTTAGGAATTCACCCAACGGTCGAGGGAGAGATTGTCGTGGAAGATGCGCGCAAAATTATGCAACAATTTGATCATCTCCGCAGTAAGCTCGTGCAAATTCAATCGAAAATTAAAGGCACGATCCGCTTAGGCGTCGCCTCAACCTTCGGGCAATATCTAATGCCCGCGCTGCTAAAAGCGTTTTTAAAAGAGTTTCCGAAAGTTAAAACCGAAATCACCACAGGCCTTAGCCGCGATCTCACTAAATATCTCAAAAATGGGGATATTCACGTCGCGATCTTACGGGGCGTCAATGATTGGGAAGATGAGAAAATGCTGATTTGTGAAGAGCCGCTCTATATCGCCTCACAAAATGCGATTGTGCTCTCTGAACTTCCCCAACAACCTTCCATTGAGTATAAAATGGACCGTTATCTTAAAGATATCGTCAATAATTGGTGGAAGATGCACTTTAAAGAGCCGCCTTCGATCTTAATGCAGGTCGATACGCTTGAAACAAGTAAAGCGATGGCCAATTTAGGGCTTGGATATACCGTGCTCCCGGGCGTTTGTCTTCTTGATAATGAGACGCTTATTAAAGAGCCGCTCAAAGATAAAAAAGGCAATAACATCACCCGCGAAACATGGCTCTTTTATCATGAAGAGACGCTCAATTACCCAACGGTACGCGCCTTTGTAGAGTTTATGGATCGCTATCGCCACCATATTGAGAGCCTCCCGCTCTAATATTCAATTTAAGCCAATAAAAAACCTCTTAATTACCGGGATTTTAAACTTCCCGGTTCCATTAAGAGGTTTTATTTTATCTGCGAATTATTCAGCGCGATTATTTACCAATCTCACTAAAATCCCACTCATTGAGCGCTTCAATGGCGAACCCGTCATGGTATTTTGCCGCTAATTGAAGCAGTTCATAAGCTTTATTGAGATCGCGCGGAACGCCTAAGCCTTTATAGTAGATATTCCCGAGCTTAAATTTCGCTAGCGCATGGTGCGTACCATCATCAATCTTGGTCAGATCGAAATAGTACGCCGCTTTCGAGTAGTTAATCGTCAGCCCATTTTGACCAAAATAGTAGGCATCGCCCGCTAAGTGCGCACAGTTGCTATCACCCTGCTTCGCGCCTAGATCAAAATAGTAGACCGCTTTTTCCATATCTTTTGCTTGATCATAATCACCATCACGATAGAGTCCGCCTAAATAATTATAGGCACTCGAATAACCGAGTTCCCCCGATTTTTCGAAATACGCTACCGCTTGGTCAAAATCAAATGGGGTAAAGCGTTTTTCAAGATAGACTCGCGCTAAATGATAATAATCACGCCCTTCACCGCTCTTTTCAGCGCTTTCAATGCGGGCATTCATATAAGCTTTATATTTTAAAAAGGGCGCTGCATTACGGAATTTTTTCGCGGTCGCTTCAATCTCAGCCTGTTTTGCCTCATCGATCCGCGAGCGGAAATAAGGATCTTTCTCATTATTTAAAAGAGCGTAATAGTAAGCCGTTTCAAAGTCGTTCACATCACGATAATGTTCCATTAAAACATGCGCGCCATCTTTATAATAATTATACTCAAACGCCTTTTCCCACCAAGCGGCTGTCAGTGCTTTCGCTTCGGGTGAATGGTCCCGTTATTCGCTAAAGTTTCTTGCAGCACGGTAAGCAAAGAGCTCTGCGGAATCGACGCCAAACCAGAGCGTATTTTCCGAGGTCATCGCCGCTTCTTTCGCCTCAAGGAGATGCAATCCTTTTTCATAATAGGTCGCTGCGAGCTCGAAGTTTTGCGGAAGCGTCTCATCGCCTTGTAAATAGAGCCCTGCTAAATAGGCATAAACCGCGTCATCATCCTCAATACCGGTGAAAACGCCCGCCGCTTTACGCCAATTTTTCGCCATGCCATACGCGCCATTTTTATAGGCATCCGCGAGGTAATAGCACGCATCTTTGTTCTCAGCACCACACTCTTTAAAAAGGAGGGCTTTCGCTTTTTCAAAGTTTGCCGGAACGCCTTCAATCTTTCCGCCATAGAGTTTCATCAGCGATTCAAAGGCCTCTTTATCCTCTTCAAGCGCTTCAAGATAGAGCGTTTCAAGGAGTGTTTCACGCTCAGAAGCTGAGAGCGATTCATCGCTCATATAATAATTCCCAAGTGCCACTTTTGCACTCGCATCGCCCCGCTCAACCGCCTCTTTTAAAAGTTCAACATAACGCTCTTTCGCATTGTCTTCTTTTTCAAAGAATCGATCGGCATAGTCGCCGCCATAGAGTTCAGCAAGAAGATAGCTCGCACGGCCACTTCCCTCTTGTTGCGCACTTTCAAGGAATCCAAGGGCATAAGCAAACTCAGGTTTTTGATACGCTTCTGAATAGCTGCGAATCTCGTTAATGAGATATTCCGCATAATGAACACGCCCTTCCAAATCCCCTTCAAGCGCTGCTTTCACATCCTTTTCATAATGCTCAAGCATCTCGGTTGCATAACTATTTCCCGCTTTAGCCGCCTTTTGGAAAAGGGGGAGCGCTAACTCCCAATCAAACCTGCCTAAATCGCCATTAATATAGATTTGTCCTAGGCGATAGAGTGCATCCGTATGCCCTTTTTCAATCGCTTTTTGATAATATTCGATCGATTTTAATGGATCGCTTTTCACGCCATAGCCAGAACTGTACCACATCGCCACCTGGTAAATGCTCTCAAGCTCGCCAGCATCAGCCTTTTCAAGCGCTTTGGGAAACTGGGTTCCGTCGGCATCCCGCAAGGCATCGCCCCCCCATTTTTCAAGGATTTCCAAAGTTTGGGGCACAATATCAAGGTCTGTGGGTATGGTCAAT
>JAAZCI010000229.1 GCA_012513365.1 Lysobacteraceae bacterium | reverse complement strand
TCTTAGGCGATGTATCGCAGCACCCAACGCAAGTGCCCTGCTACACCACCTATACCAATCCACGCACTCACGAAATTATTCGCGGCGGTCTTGATCGCTCACCGATGTATGCCGATAATGCGACGATTGAAGGGATTGGTCCGCGTTACTGCCCGTCGGTGGAAGATAAAATCATGAAGTTTGCCGATAAAGATCGTCATCATGTATTTTTAGAACCGGAAGGTTTAGATACCCACGAATATTATCCCAATGGGATCTCGACGAGTCTGCCGTTTGATGTGCAAATTGAGCTTGTTCACAGCATTGAAGGACTCGAAAACGCGCACATTACCCGCCCTGGATACGCCATTGAGTACGATTTCTACGATCCTCGCGATCTGAAATATACCCTAGAAACCAAAGCGATCGACAACCTCTATTTTGCCGGCCAAATTAATGGAACCACCGGTTATGAAGAGGCAGCCGCTCAAGGATTGCTCGCGGGCTTAAATGCAGCGCGCCGTTATCTGGAAAAAGAGGCGTGGTATCCACAGCGTCATGAATCCTACATTGGCGTTATGATCGATGATCTCATCTCGCTTGGGGTGAAAGAGCCGTACCGCATGTTTACCTCGCGGGCAGAATATCGCCTCCTTCTCCGTGAAGATAATGCCGATCAACGCTTAACGCCGATTGGCCGAGAGCTTGGGTTAGTCGATGATTATCGTTGGCAGAAATTTGAAGAGAAAGAGGAAGCGATTGCACAAGCTGACCAATTTATGAAAGATTGGCTCATCGACATTCGCACCGATTCTGGGAAAGCCATTCAAGAAGAGACCGGCGTCTCCCTCTCGCAAAATATCAAAGCACTTCACCTCTTAAAACGTCCGCAAGTGCATCTTGAGCATCTGATGGCGCTTGAGGAAGGTCAACCCCTTCACCAATATTCTGCGGATGTATTACAAAAAATTGAAATTCAGGCAAAATATGAGGGATATATTAATCGCGGGCTTGATGATATTGAACGCAATCAACGCTTTGAAAATGCGCCATTGCCAGCCAATATTGACTATCACGCGATTAAAGGACTGTCTGCTGAGATTCAAGAAAAGCTCGCAACTGCGCAGCCTGAAACCCTCGGACAAGCTTCACGCATTCAAGGCGTCACCCCTACGGCGGTATCGCTTCTTTTAGTGCACCTTCGCAAAGGACGCCTCCCTACGGTGAAATAAGGATAATGGATTTATAATGAAGAAACGCCTATTAACACTACTGACCGCTTCACTACTCTCCCTCTCAGTACAACAAGGATTTGCGGAAAATGCGCCAAAACTTGCTGTCAAAGGCGATATCGGGGCCTTAAGTGCGCTTAGCCTCGATGAACTTGCTTACCGAGATGATCTTGGGTTTACCCTGCTCGATTACGCTATGATCGAGAATGATCCGGAAGTGGTGCGCTGGCTAAGACAGCACGGCGTGCGGTCAGGCGTTAATACGGTGCTCATTCAAAAGATGCAGCATTGGCTCAATCTTCTTGACTATCCCGTCGATAATTTTGCCGGCGTTTTCAATCCATCGATCCAACAGAGCGTCATTGCCTATAAATCCGCAAAGAATTTTGAGGCGAGCAATCGGATTACCCCCGATTGGTTTGAAGGACTTGAAGAAGAGGCGATTAAAGAGGCGCAGCGTCTTTTAAACAGTATGGGCGAGGATCTGAAACTCTCAGGTCTTCTCGATCGCGATACCGTAGCAGCGCTCGATAATTTTGCCGGTGCCTATCAAAATATCCCGCAGATGAATTACGCCACCTTCCGCCTTCTTAAAGAGACCGCGCAAGGCCTTATGAAAGAGCGTGGCTCTGAGACCCTTGAGGTAGAGATTGAAGAGGAATATGATCTTCCCCCGGAGGATCTTCAACTTGGCGCTGTCTCGGATGCGGATTTAGTGGAAGCAGCCGATGCCTCGCTCACTCAAAAAGCGCAAGCGGAAGCCCGTCTCTCTAAAAATGGCAATCTTCCGCCCGATGAGGTGTCGATTCGCTATCTCAATCACACCACCAATGAAAAGCTCGATCCAGAGACCCAAACGCTGGTGCTCAATAGGATCGATGCGGTGGTTAATAACGCGCCCTCCAATAAAATTCTAACGATTCAAACGTGGCTCAAAATCATCGCCTTTTTTGATCATAAAGTCGATGGTATGACGGGGCCGACAACTCGCAGTGCCATTCGTGATTATCAAGCGCATATTGGGCAAAAACCGACAGGGATTCCCGACACCAAATGGGAAGTCCCGCTTGAAAAAGAGGTGCGCAAAAAACTGCAAAAACGCCTCAAACAGCTCGATTTTTATCACGATGATGTCAATGGAGTCAATAATTTTAGCACCCGCGCGGCAACCATTGCTTACGAGCG
>JAAZCI010000228.1 GCA_012513365.1 Lysobacteraceae bacterium | reverse complement strand
GGCATGGCGGTGATCGGGCGCGAAAAAGAGACGAGGCGATGGCTTCTTTGGAATCGAGCGTGGTGTCACGACAAGGTCTTAGAGCTACGGAAGACCATTGCCGAGCAATTACGAGATTATGAGCGCGATGGCGATCTTGTCATCATTTCCCAATCGGGCATGGATTGTAAAGATTTTGGCGAGATCTGCTCAACGGTTTATGAGTCCGGGAAGCTCTATAAGATTGGGCTTGACCCGTTAATGGTCGGCGGATTGATCGATGGAATTATTGAAGCGGACGTGCCTGAAGAGCTCATTATCGGGATCGCGCAGGGATATAAATTGGCAGGGTATATCCAAACAACCGAACGGAAATTAGCCGAGGGCGTGCTCTATCACGCAAGCCAGCGGATGATGGCGTGGTGCGTGGGAAATGCCCGTGTTGAGGTGCGTGGTAATAACGCGCTCATCACCAAACAATCAAGCGGTAAATCCAAAATTGACCCCTTAATTGCCACGTTTAATGCGGCAAGTTTGATGAGCATGAACCCAGAGCCTGCCCAAAAAGATTACCAATTGTTTTTCGTATAGGAAGATCCAAATGTTAAAGAGAGCGTATTCCGTACTCCATGTTAAAGAGTACGAGAAGAGTGATGATTATTTTATTTTTTCAGGGACGGCAACCACCCCTAAGCCCGATCGTTACGGCGATATCGTTGAGCCTAAAGGTGGCACGTTTCAAAACCCTATGCCGATGTTATGGCAACACCGATCCGATAAGCCCGTGGGCAATGTGGACTTTGGTCAAGCGACCGATGAGGGGATTCCCTTCACAGCACGCCTGCCTTATATCAAAGAGGAGGGCGCGCTCAAAGAGCAGGTCGATGAAGCGATTCATTCAGTTAAATACGGCTTAGTGAGAGCGGTGTCGATTGGGTTTAGTGGCAAGAAATATGAGTGGCTTGAGGATGGAAGTGGGATTCACTTTAAAGAGTGGGAGTGCTTAGAGCTCTCATTGGTGACGATTCCTGCCAATTCAGAGGCCATCATTACCGAGATTAAAAGCATTGATCAACAGCGAGTGAAAAGCATTAGGGCGATTCCTAAGCACTCCGATCAAACAGTATCAGAAGTCGGCGCTTCGACTAAAAAAGTAGTTCAAATCAGAAAAGTTTAAGGAACCATTATTATGAGTTTAGCGGAACAAATTAAAGCGCTTGAAGAGGCGCGAGATAACAAAGTTCAATTGATGAATAACATCATTGAAAAGTCGGCAAAAGAAGGCCGAACCATGGATGAAAACGAAGTCGCCGAGTTTGATGAATACGAGGCCGATGTGGATTCGATCGAAGCGGATTTAACTCGTTTAAAAGCGATGGAAAAACGCCTGGTTAAAAGTGCAACTACTGTTTCAGGTAAGAGTGAAGAGGAAGGCACTAAGGCGCGTGCGGGCTTAAGTATTACCGTATCAGCTCCGAAGGAAGAAAAAGGGGTGCTGTTTGGGCGCTTTGTCAAAAACTTTGCAGCGTCTAAAGGTAACCTGATGATGGTTGAGCGCCTTGCCGAAGCGGAAGCGAAAAAGACGGGCGATAACCGAATCTTGAATCTTACTAAAGCAGCGGTGTCAGCGGGTAGCACCAGCGATCCCTCGTGGATTGGTGTGTTAGCTCCTGAAGAGAAAACCATCATCACCGACTTTATTGAATTCTTACGGCCTAAGACCATTATCGGACAATTTGGGCAAAACAATATCGCATCGCTTCGCAGTGTGCCGTTTAACACCACCATTGTTGGGCAAGTGTCAGGCGGAAAAGGTCAGTGGGTTGGAGAAGGTAAGGGAAAACCTTTGACCAAATGGGGATACGATAGTAGCTCGCTCCATCCGCTTAAAGTGGCAGCGATTGCAGTCTTAACGCAAGAAGCCCTGCGAAATGGGAGCGTGGCGATTGATATGCTCGTTCGGGATGAGTTAGCGAAGTCGCTCCAAGAGGTATTAGATGAGGACTTTATCAATCCCGATAAAAATGGAGTGGATAACGTCTCTCCTTCCTCCATTACCTATGGCGCAACCAAAGTTGAATCGAGCGGATCATCCGTGGAATCGATTGAAAAGGACTTCCAATCACTTTGGTATCGTTATGTCCTCGCCAATCTCGATCCGGCCAATGCGGTCTATATTATGAGCGCGGTGAGTGCGATGCATCTCTCTGAGCTTCGTGATGAAAAGGGCAACTATCTTTATCCTGATCTCACTTTAACCGGCGGAAGCATTAAGGGTGTTCCAGTCTTGGTTTCTCAATATGCCAAAGATGTCGTGGTCTTAATGAGTGCGACCGAGGTCTATCTTGGGGATGAAGATGGCGTACTGCTCGATATGAGTACCGAGGCCTCGCTTGAGATGTCCGATACGCCAACGCAGGACGGAATTTCCGGTAAAGGCGCGGAACTGGTGAGCTTATGGCAGACCAACCTCGTGGGAATTCGCGCGGAGCGCATTATCAACTGGAAGCGTCGCCGTAAAGAAGCGGTGGCCTATATCAGCGATGTGAAATGGGGCGTTCCCGGTGGCACTGATTCCGGCACTGAATCGGGAAAGTAACTTCCCCAGAAGGACCGAATGAAGAGGGTGGCCAAAGCGCGCCACCTGCTTCTGATGAATCAAACGCAATCAACGCAACGCAAGCCGCCATGGATTTGGCAGCAGCGCATGAGATTGATCTGTCTAAGATTCAAGGGTCGGGTGCTGGGGGCAATATTACCAAAACAGATGTTCAACAATACATTGATGGACAATAGCGATGAGCTCCAATTTTGGGGCTTTTTTATGGGGTGAAGATGTTCAGTTTTTTGAATCGAAAAAAAGATACCGGTGCGAAAGAGGTTACTCAAAAGAGTGCCTCATCCGCTCGTTCGTCTGCATGGGTGTCGATGTTAGTGAAAGAGCCTTTTGCAGGTGCTTGGCAACGCAATAAAGAATTAAAAAAAGAGACCTCTTTATCCCATTACGCTGCATTTTCATGCATTAGTAATATCTCCCAAGATATCGCTAAATTACCGTTTGTCTTTATGCGTCAATCGCAAGGCGTTGATCAACACGTCGATCATGAGGTGTTGAAAATGTTGCGTAAACCCAACCTCTACCAAAATCATATCCAATTTAAAGAGGTGTGGATTAGCTCCAAGTTACTGCATGGGAATACTTATGTGCTAAAAGAGCGTCACAATGGGAGCGTTGTGGGATTGCACGTATTAGATCCTGGACTTGTAAAGGTGTTAGTGACGGATCAGGGAGATGTCTATTATGAGCTTAAAACCGACAAGCTGGCGAAGGTCTCAACCGAGAGTGTGGTCGTACCTGCGTATGACATTATTCACGATCGCTTTAATTGTTATTACCATCCTTTGATCGGGCTATCACCGATCTCTTTTATGGCGGTATCGATCAATCAAGGGCTCGAAATTCAAAATAATAGTTATACCTTTTTTGGCAATCGCGCTGTTCCGAGCGGTATTTTAACCGCGCCGGGAGCGATCTCCGATGATACGGCTGGACGTTTGAAGAAGAATTGGGAAGAGAATTATTCCGGTGATGGAAGCGGTAAGGTCGCCGTATTGGGTGACGGGCTTAAATTTGAGCCGATGGGCATGACCGCAGTGGATTCTCAGCTGATCGAGCAACTTAAGTTAACCGCAGAGATGATCTGTTCGGCGTATCGAGTGCCGACCTATGTCGCGGGCGTTTCGGATAAACGTCCACAGGCCGATGTTGAAGCGATCTATCTTGAATATTACCAATCCGCGCTTCAATACCATATCGAATCTTTGGAGGTGGGCCTTGATGATGGATTGGGATTTGATGGGGTGACCGAGTCGATCGATATCGACATTAAAAACCTAATGCGCATGGATACCGCGAGCCGATATAAAGCGCATGGTGAAGCGGTTAAAGGCGGTTGGAAAAAGATTAATGAGGTGCGCGCCGAAGAGGGGCTTCTTCCGGTCGTGGGTGGTGATACGCCTTATCTGCAACAGCAAAACTATTCACTGGAAGCGCTCTCTAAACGAGACGCTCAAGACGATCCGTTTGGTAAGAAGGCAAGCAAGCCTGCGCCAGAAACCCCGGATGATGAATCAGAAAAAGCATTTCTCACAAGCCTAATTAAGGAGTTTAAGGTCAATGGATGAGTTAAAAAACGAGCTAATTAATGCAATTAAAGACTATATCAACACCGAAATAGAGTCCAAATGCGGGATGTTAGAGAAAGAGGTTGCGTCATTAAAATCGGTAAATCAGGCACTCTCGAACAAAGTGAGTGTGCTCAACCAGCGAAGCCAAACCGTTCCCACACCGGGTAAAGATGGTGACAATGGAAAAGACGGGCGCGATGGCAAGGATGGGAAAGATGGTCAAGATGGGAAAAGCGTTGATTTGCATGAGATTAAAGGGCTATTAGAATTGATGTTCGAGCCCTATAAAACCAAGCTGGAAACCCTTCGGGATGGTAAGGATGGAAAAGATGGGCGAGATGTGGATGTAAAAGAGGTTAAATCCCTGTTAGCGCTCATGTTTGAGCCGTATAAGATTAAGCTCGAAACGCTGAAAGATGGCCGTGATGGTAAAGATGGCCGTGATGGTAAAGATGGTATCGATGGCAAGGACGGCAAGGATGGCCAATCGGCGTATCAGATCGCAAAACAGTATGGCTATAACGGTACAGAGCTTGAATTTGCACAGGCACAATTTGGTAAAGATGGTGTAAATGGCCGTGACGGTAAAGATGGCGCGAATGGAAAAGACGGGCTCGATGGGAAGGATGGGCTGGGCTTTGATGATCTTAATGTCGAGTTTGATGGTGAGCGAACGATTACGCTCAACTTTGAATCGGGGCATCATCGCAAGTCGTTTGAGTTTGCGATTCCTGCGCAGATCTATCGCGGTGTATTTAAGAAAGGGGCAACCTATGCGATTGGCGATACCGTCACCGATAATGGAAGCCTTTGGACCTGTATTAATCCCACAACCGAGCGTCCACTTTCCTCCGAAGATTGGCAATTAACCGTTAAGCACGGACGACAAGGGGAGAAAGGAAAGCCCGGATTATCGGCCTATGAGGTTGCTAAAAATAGCGGTTTTGCAGGATCAGAAAAGGAATTTATTGCAGAGATTAGAAG
>JAAZCI010000227.1 GCA_012513365.1 Lysobacteraceae bacterium | reverse complement strand
GGTTTTGCGCCCTAAATAAAATTGAGTTAAAAAATCGGTCATCGAGGTGATGCCCATCTCATAGGCAAGACTATAGAAAAAAACGTCGCACGACCGCTCGATCGCTTTATGAGCATTGGTTGGACCGTGTACGCCCATATCGCGGAAACGGTGGGTATTTCCGGGCACTTGGAACGATCCATTACAATTGACGGTGCTTGATGAAGTGATAAAATCGTTGCTGAGGCCCGCAAGCGCAATTTGCGGTTTAATCACCGATCCGGGCGGATATCTACCTTGCATCACGCGGTTTAAAAAGGGGCTGTCGGCGGTATGAAGACGATTATAATCGCTCTGGCTGATCCCTTTGACAAAGAGATTGGGGTCATACATCGGTTTGGAGACAAAGGCTAAAATATCGCCGGTATTGGGATCAATCGCCACTACCGATCCGTTATAATCACCAAGCACTTTTTCTGCAAGCGTTTGGAGTCTTAGATCGATGGTGAGATAGATATCTTTTCCGGGCGTTGGCGGATGCTCTTCAATGACGCGAACGATCCGGCCATTAGAGTTGGTTTCCACCTTTTCATAGCCCGCTTCACCGCGAAGAAGGTCTTCAAAACTCTTTTCACTGCCGCGTTTGCCGATATGAGAGATATTCATATACTCGCGCGTGAGGTGATTCTCTTCGATCTCCTCCATATCTTTTTGGTCAATGCGGCCAACATAACCGATTGCATGCACGGCGACCTCTTTGTGAGGATAGATGCGCACCATTTCAGGGTTGATATAGACCCCGTTGAGACGATAAAGATTGACCGATAGGAGGGCAATCTCCTCTTGAGTGAGCTCACTTTTCAGCACTACCGGATCTTGTGGAAGGCTCCGCGCGAGTTGGCGTTTAAATTGGCTGATCTCATCATCGGTGAGCGGAATAATTTCGTGGATATCCTCAAGAAGCGCATCAAGATGATTGCGGTCGATATCCTGTTTAATGAGCTCAATATTGTAAACGGGATAATTAGTGGCTAATACTTCACCATTTCGGTCAAAAATTTGGCCGCGAGTCGGCGGAAGCGGGACGAGTTTTATACGATTGGAATCGGACAGCGTCGCATATTTATCGTAATGGGCGATTTGAAGGGAAAAAAGATGATAAAAAAGACCGCAAAAAGCGAGTGTAATCAGGAGTCCCCCAATTAAGAGGCGATTTCTGAAAATATGGCGATTGGCATGATCGCTATGTTTTTTCGGTTTCTTTAACGGTTTCATTTCTTCTCATCGATCTGCAACATAAAACTGAGCTCGCTTAAAAGGCCGCTTAAAAGAGGCCATAAGATGCTCGAAAGGATGATCGGAATCGCGGCAAGCGCCACATGTACGTTGGGAATATTTAAAAAGCCATTCATCACGATAACCGCTAAGCCTTGGAAGGCAAAGAGCGACACCACAAGGAGTGATTGCTCAACAATCGAAAGCTCGCGGAGCCAATGATAATTGCGTTTAATTAGATAGGCGGTGAGCGCAAAGATAAAGCCGTGTGCACCGAGCAGATAGTTTTTACTAATATCGAGAATCAATCCCGCGAGCCAAGCGCTGCCGATTCCAAAACTGTTACGTAGATAGAGCGCCCAAAAAATCACGATCATCAGCGTCCAATAGGGGCGAAAGAGCGCAAGATATTTTCCAAGGGGCATGATGTCGAGAATGATGCCAAGGAGAATGGTAAAACTGATAAAGAGCGTCTTTTTCATAAGGGCATTCTACGGTAACGTGGATGAGGCGCGTTCCGCAGGCGGTTGCGGTTGGAGCACGAGAACCTCGCGAATGCGTTCAAGATTCGCGGTGGGTGTGGCAGTAATTTTAGCAAAGAATCCGGTCGAATCAATATCGATCGAATCGATGGTGGCAACGGGATAGCCGTGGGGGAAAATCCCATCAAGCCCTGATGTAACAAGGAGATCGCCAATTTTAAGATCATCGCTATAGGGAATATTGGTTACATCGAGCTGATTGATCTTGCCATTGCCCGACGCAATTCCGCGCACGCCATTGTGATTGACCTCAATGGGAAGCGAATGGTGTGGATCGGTAATGAGAATCGCTTTGCTCGAAAAGGGGGAGATCTCAATAATCTGCCCGATAATGCCACTATTATTTAAGATGGGGCTATTGTTGTGAATCTCTTGGCGCTCGCCTTGATTGAGCATAATAAGATGGCGATACGGATCCGAG
>JAAZCI010000226.1 GCA_012513365.1 Lysobacteraceae bacterium | reverse complement strand
GTAGAACCCCCTGCCTTGCGCTTGAAAAATGAGGGTTCGCCCTCATTACTTGTTTTTACTCTGCTGAGCGATGGAGAGACAAATCAGTATGAATATTTCACACGACGAAATTAACAAATTTAACGACCAAGATTGGTGGAATGAAGATGGCGATCTTAAAACCCTTCACGACATCAATCCGACCCGCTTTGAATATATCACTTCCGAGATCGATCTCCATGGCAAAACCGCACTAGATGTGGGCTGTGGCGGTGGCATTATCTCAGAAGGATTAGCCGCTCGCGGCGCTGAAGTGACCGCCATTGATATGGCACCAAACGCCATTGAAACCGCCAAAGCGCATGCGTTAGTGAACGATCTTACCATCGATTATCGCGTCACTACTGTGGAAGAATTTGCAAAAGACAACCCTGAGAAATTTGATGTGGTGACCTGCCTTGAAATGCTCGAACATGTGCCGATGCCAGGCTCTATTGTTAAAGCGTGTGCGGAAACCTTAAAACCGGGCGGGATGCTCTTTTTATCAACGCTTAACCGCAACATGAAATCAAAAATGCTCGCGGTCTTTGCGGCGGAACATCTTCTTCGCATCGTTCCAAAAGGCACCCATAATCCCGATTCATTTATCACCCCGCTTGAGCTCTATGAGATGTGCGAAATGGCCGGGCTAAAAGTGAAAAGCATCAAAGGCATGCACTACAATCCCTTTACCCGCGTCGCCTATTTAAAAGATGATGTGAGCATTAATTACCTACTCTGCGCTGTGAAGGAGTAATCATGAGCGATACGAAAAAGTTTACTGGAAAAGTATTTATTGTGACCGGCGCATCGGGCGCGATCGGGAAAGAGTCGGCGTTTCGCCTTGCCAATTTAGGCGCAACCGTGATTTTAATGGGGCGTAAAGAGGAAAAACTCAATCAAATTTACGACATTATCGTCGCTCGTGGTAATCCAGAACCGGTGATTGTTACCATGGATTTCAATAAAGTGACCTCGGAAGATTATTACGGACTTTCGCACAATATTGCCCAAGAATTTCCGAAAATCGATGGCATTATCCACACCGCAGTCAACCTTGGCAATCTCGCGCCGCTTGCGCATACCGAGCCTGCAAAATGGGATTTAAGCATCAATTTAGCGCTCAACGCGCCCTTTTATCTCACCCAAGCGATGCTTCCTCTTCTTCATAAGGCAGAGCCTCGCGCGTCGGTGATCTTCTTTGAACATAATGAAGTGGCAAGCGGAAAAGCCTATTGGGGCAGTTATGCCGTGGCTAAAGCAGGCATTGCCACCTTAAAACGCCTCTTTGCCGAGGAGTACGAAGCGGGCCAAGCGATCCAATTTAACAGCATCGACCCCGTTCGTATCAATTCTGCACTACAATTTAGTGTATCGCCCACGGGCGCAGAGAATCCGAAGAGCCTTCGCGATGTCTGCAATCTCGTTGAAAAACTGTGCGATACCGAGCGTGAGTACATTAACGGAGAGACCTTCACGCTCTAATTCATCCGTTCGTCAAACCCGACTATCATCTATAGGAGGTTTTATGAGATTAAAAAAATTCACTAAAACAGCGCTTACCTTGTGTGGCGCCGTTTTTGTTTCTAGCATGGTTAATTTTGCGGGCGCAAACCCTGCTGCCCCTTCGAGTTTTGCCGAAAACACCTTTGAGCATCAGCTCGATAATGGTTTAAAAATCATCGTTCGCGAAAATCATCGCGCGCCGGTCGTCACCACTATGGTGTGGTATAAGGTCGGCTCGGTGGACGAACCTCGCGGGCTTGGCGGGATCTCCCATATGCTCGAACATATGATGTTTAAAGGGACCGATACCTTGGGCCCGAATGAACATTCCACCATCATCGCGAACTTGGGTGGTCGAGATAACGCGTTTACCTCGTACGATTACACCGCTTACTTTGAAAATCTGCCCAGTTGGGAGCTTGAAACCGCCCTTAAACTGGAAGCCGATCGCATGCAAAATCTCGTGCTGACGGAGGACGATTTTACGCCGGAGCGATTAGTGGTGGCCAATGAGCGCCGTCAACGGACCGACAGCAGTCCGCAAGCAAAATTCTTTGAAGCTTTTAACGCCACCGTCTGGAATACGAGCGCCTATCGCAATCCGATTATTGGTTGGATGCCGGAAATTGAAGCGTGGACGCTTGATGATCTTAAAGATTGGTACGCACGCTACTACGCGCCCAATAACGCAACGCTTGTTGTAGTTGGCGATGTGGATGCGAAACAAACCTTTGCGCTTGCCGAACACTATTTTGGCGCCATTCCGAAAAGTGAGGGGATCGTTCACCCCAATGAATTTGAGACGGAGCAACTTGGCGAGAAGCGCATTCATCTCAATATTCCTGCCAATATGCCGCTTTTATTGATGGCCTATAAAGTCCCGAGCATCAATACCGCCGATGATAAAAATGATGTCTACACGCTTCTTCTCGCGAGCACGATTTTGGACGGGCTTGATTCATCACGCATCACCAAACGCCTTGTCCGCCAAGAGCAGATCGCGCTTAGCACCGGCAATTATTACAGTTTTGATCGCCGTTACGACACCACGGTACTCTTTAGCGCTGTACCCACTGCCGGCGTTTCACTGAGTGCCATTGAAGCGGAGATTAAAGCGGAGATCGCGCGCCTGCAAACGGAAAAAGTGAGCAAGGCAGAACTGAAACGCATTATCAATCTCTACCGCGCGTCGGAAATTTATGGCCAAGATTCCATCTATCAACAAGCGATGATGCTCGGCAGTACCACCACTACCGGCGAAGGTTGGCAAAATCGGGAAAAACTGCTCGATGAGCTTGAAAAAGTAACGCCCGAAATGATCCAAGAGGTGGCGCAACGATACTTTATCGATCAGCGTCTCACCGTCGGCCTGCTTGAACCAAAGGCACTGCCAGAATCTGAGCCTGAATCTGAATCTGATCCTGCAATGGAATCTGCAATCGAACCCGTGACGGAATCCACCGATACGAAAGAGTCCACCGATGAATCCCAAGGAGCTTAACGATGAAACGATTATTGAAATCACTCGCGACCATCGCATTAACGCTGGGTCTGCTACTGAGTGCCAACGCTATGGATAAACCCACCACCTGGACCACCGAAGAAGGCGCAAGCGTCTATTATCTCAATCTGCCAGAGCTCCCCATTCTCGATCTGATTATTGCGCTCGATGCGGGGAATTTCCGTGCAGGGGATCAACATGGGCTCGCCTCTTTGACCGCATCACTCCTTGTGAAAGGAACAAAAAATCAAGATGAAGAGACGCTCATTGAGACGATGGAAGGTTTAGCGACCTCCATTACCGCCGGCAGTAATACGACGCAAACGACGATCCGTTACCGCTCGCTCACCGATGAGGAAGTATTAACGCCGTCCGTTGATCTGCTGTTAGAGATTTTAAAATCGCCCCGCTTTGATGAAGAGACATTTAATCGAGAAGTTGCGCAAATTATCGATGCTCAAAAAGCGCGCCTTGATAATCAAAATAGCCTTGCAAGTGAAGCCTACTACGCGATGCTCTACCCCGGGCAACATCTTGGATCGACCTCCGAGATGCTCGTGGAATCGCTCAAAAAGCTCACTACCGATGATCTAAACGCCTTTAAAGAACGCTATTATCACAGCAATAATGCAAAGATTATTATCGTCGGCGATCTATCTCTCGCCGAGGCGAAAACACTGGCCAATCGTATTAGCGAGACCCTTGGCACCGGCGAGGCTCAACCGGCCATTGATGAAACACCGCTTCCGAGCAAAGGTGAAACGAAAGTGATCGCCTTTGATAGCCCGCAATCGCGCATTATGATGGGCCACCCTGCGATCGATCGCTTTGATCCCGATTATTTAGCGCTCTTTGTAGGCAATCACGTCTTAGGCGGCAGTGGATTAACGTCGGAACTGATGATGGATATCCGCGAAAAGCAAGGGCTTACCTACGGCATCTATAGCTATTTTGCGCCCTCGTTTTTAAAGGGGCCGTTTACCATTTCGCTCTCGACCACCAATCAAGATGTCGATCATGCCATTTCTGAGACGAAAAAGCTCGTTAAGCGCTTTATTGAGGAAGGCCCGAGCGAAGAGGCGTTGACCCGCGCGAAAAATAATCTCACCGGGAGCATGGCCCTCGATCTCGATAGCAACATGAAGATGGCCAGCGCACTTCTCTCCATTGCCACCTATCAATTACCGCTCGATTACTTCGAGCAATATGCCGATAACGTCAATAATGTGACTCGCGAGATGATCCAAGCGGCGTTTAAAAAGCATGTGGATGTGGAAAAATTGAGCACCGTCATTGTCGGCGGCTATCAAGAAACGCCCTAAGCGACACAACTGACTTATCCCAAGCTTTCCACATTGTCTGTGGATAAGTTTTGGGATAGGTTTATAATAGCGGTCAAATCCATTGATATGAGAGGGGTTTCAGAGATGATCAAAAATCAGACACTAAAATCCCTTTCTGTTTTATAATTAAAAATGTCAAGCAAATCGATGGTGAAATTTCACTCAGAGCCCTTCTCCACAACTCTCCACAATGCCTGTGGATAAGGTTTGGGATAGCTCTCGAGCAAGTAGTTAATCCATTGATCTGATGCGCCTATTCAGTTTTGCGCGAAAAATAGACAAATTTAAATTTTTATTCTTTTCACTCAAAGTCAAGCAGTCATTGCGCAATATTTAAACATGAGCAAACACCCCAACGCGATCACCTCCTTTTTCGGCCCCGACGGCGAATTGAGCCAAGCTATTTCCGGCTATGAGCCGCGCGAGCAACAGATCGAAATGGCGGAACGCGTCTATCAAGCGATCAATTCGAGCGAGACACTCGTTGTTGAAGCGGGAACCGGAACCGGAAAAACCTTCGCCTATCTCGTCCCTGCCCTTCTCTCTGATGCAAAAGTCCTCGTCTCAACGGGAACTAAGCACCTGCAAGACCAACTCTTTGAGAAAGACATTCCCCTCATTCGCTCGCTCATTAAAAAACCAATTAGCACAAGCCTCCTAAAAGGGCGCGCTAACTATGCTTGCCTCTATCGCATTCAATCGGTGCGCAGTCGCGGGCGTTTTGAAAATAAAAAGCAGGTGGAGCAATTTTATAAGATTGAGCGCTTTGCCAATCAAGACATTCATGGCGATCTTACCCAATTGTCCGGCATTACCGAGCACGGGCTCTGGCCACAAGTGACCTCTACAACGGAAAATTGCCTTCATAATGAGTGCCCAAACTTTGAAGATTGTTTTGTCTTTAAAGCGCGTAAAAAGGCGATGGAATCCGATATCGTCGTGATTAACCATCACTTACTCTGCGCCGATTTCTCCCTTAAAAACGAAGGGTTTGGCGAAATTTTACCAGACGTTGATGTGATCATTATCGACGAGGCCCACCAATTAGCTGAAACCGCGAGCCTCTTCTTTAGTACGCAACTCTCCACCAAACAATTTCAAGATTGGGTGGACGATCTTAATCGCGCCATTGCCGTGGAAGCGCCGGATTTTAGCGGACATGACACCGCGTGTGATGCGCTGTTTAAAAAGATTACCGATCTGCGCCGTGCGCTTCCGCAAGTGAACCAACGCTTCGCTCTCGCGGAATTTGAAGCCAATCCCATCATCACAACGCTCTATAGCGACATTCATTCGGTGCTTGAAACGCTGGTCACGATCACCAAACCGCTCGCCTCACGCCATACGGTGTTTACCAAAATGATCGATCGGATCGAGGAATTAACGCTCCGCTGGAAGCGCCTTCTTCTTGCGACCGAAGAGAATAAAAATGCCATCAATTGGCTCGAAACCTATACCTTTCATGTGGGTTTTAATTCAACCCCGCTCGATATCTCCGATCATTTCCGCCAAAATAGCCAAAAACTGCAAGCGAGCTGGATTTTCACCTCCGCAACCCTTGCCGTTCGCGATGATTTTAACTATTTTTGTCGCCCACTCGGGCTTTCCACCGAGAATACCTTAAAGCTCGATAGTCCCTTTGATTATCCGCGCATTTCGCTTCTCTATCATCCGCCGGGGCTTCCTAATCCAAGCGATGCCAATTTCCTACCGGAGATGATTGAAGCGTCGCTCCCGGTGATCGATGCCGCTAAAGGGCGCACCTTTATTCTCTTTACCAGTTATCGTGCGCTCAATGAGGCTCATACGCTCTTAAAAGACCGCACCGAATACCCGCTCTTTGTCCAAGGAGAGATGCCGAAGATGGCACTCATTGAAGCCTTTCGTGAAGCGGGCAATGGGATTTTACTGGGCACCATGAGCTTTTGGGAAGGGGTGGACGTTAAAGGCGATGCCCTTGCTTGCGTGATTATCGAGAAATTCCCCTTTGCCTCACCCGGCGACCCGATCGAGCAAGCGAAAATTGATCTGCTTCGCAGTCAAGATAAAAAT
>JAAZCI010000225.1 GCA_012513365.1 Lysobacteraceae bacterium | reverse complement strand
CACGGGGAGTGGTTTGACTTAATAACACGCCGAGTCCACGGCCTAATCCTCGTTTTTTCACGCTCTTACCCTCTTCTATTTCGTTTAATAACTTCACGCGCGAGCTCTGTATAGGCCTCTGCCCCTTTCGATTTATCATCATAAACCGTAATTGGAACGCCGTAACTTGGCGCTTCAGCAAGGCGAACGTTGCGAGGAATAATCGTCTCAAAGACAAGTTTTTCAAAGTGCGCAACTAGCTCATCGGAGACCTGCTCAGAGAGCGAATTTCGCCCGTCATACATCGTACGCAGCACGCCCATAATGGCAAGATCAGGATTGGTCGTCGCTTTGACGGTATCGATCGTCTCCATTAATGAGGTAATTCCTTCGAGCGCATAATATTCACATTGCACCGGAATAATCACATGGCTTGAGGCGGTGAGCGCATTGATCGTCAACATATTCAGAGATGGCGGGCAATCGAGCACGATAAAATCAAAGTTCGATTCAATCGCAGCAAGCATCCGTTTTAAGGTATACGCGCCCTCCTCTTTTTGGGCTAACAGCACCTCAGCGCCGGTTAGATCGGAGTTCGCTCCCATTAAGCGCAAGCCTTGCTTTTCAAGATCGATAATCGCATCCGCAAGCGACGCCTCCCCAAGAAGCACATCGACGATGCCATATTCCAGCTCATATTTATTCACCCCAATCCCCATCGTGGCATTGCCTTGAGGATCAAGATCGATCAGTAGCACATTGGGACGCATCTTGCTCTCTGTGAGCGTTGATGCAAGGTTAACCGCCGTCGTGGTCTTCCCTACCCCACCTTTTTGGTTGGTAATTGCGATTATAGTAGCCACACGTTTCCTTCAACTATCAATTTAATTATCGATGAAACAAAATGAAAGTATATCAAATATCATCTAACTGTCTTGCCGAGAAAGTAGCACAAGATGACGTGCCTCATTTAATTTAGGCACCGAAAGCGCGATCACTTCCGACTGCCACGCCGGATCAATCTCGCCCCACTCCGCCTCATCAAAGCGCCCTTTCATCGCCGCAAACGCGCCGTTTTCAGCTAACAGATGGCTCGACCAATTGGTAAAATCCGCCGCACTTGCAAACGCCCGTGAGAGCACAAGATCAAACCCTGTTTCAGGCAGATAATCCTGCACGCGCGAATGGATCACCTCAACGTTTTTAAGCCCGAGCTCCATCACCATCTGCGTGATAAATCGAGTGCGTTTATTATTACTGTCTAACAAGGTAAAAGAGGCATCCGGCATCACAATCGCGAGCGGAATTCCGGGAAGCCCCGCGCCAGAACCCACATCGATAAAACGTCCATCTTTACGGCGCGCCTCTAAATGTGGTTTAAGCACAAGCGAATCCAGCAGATGTTTAATCACCATCTCCGCAGGATCGGTAATCGCGGTAAGATTATAAGCACGATTCCAGAGAAGCATGCCATCTAGATAGCGTTTTAATAATACTGCTTCCTCCTCACTCACCGGAAAGGAGAGCTCTGCGAGCGCGTCATTTACTAGGGTTTGATCAACACTCATCTTGGTTTGATTCCTCTATTATTTATCGAGCGGGAAAATGCGCACCCACTCCCCTTCGCGGGTCTCTTGATTCGGGAGCATCTCAATTAAGCAATTGGCATGACTCAATCCACT
>JAAZCI010000224.1 GCA_012513365.1 Lysobacteraceae bacterium | reverse complement strand
GCAGTACGTAGTAGCTGTTTAGTATTGCGCCAACCGTAACTGAGTGTACTTTTGGTGCGATTAATCCAATTGAAAAAGGGCCCTTGATAGCTCAAGAGCTGCTTTTCAATAATGCTCGAGAGAAAATGAACGTCCGCCATCTCCGTCTGTAATTTTTGTAGCAGTACCGATGTTTCCTGCACTAAGACTAAACGATCTTTCGCAATGCTCGCTAAAAATGTATTGTGATCGGTGCTGCCTTTCGATTCCACATCGGCTAAAAAGGTGTTGGAATTGGCCCGTTCGAGCTCATTTTGATTAAACCAATCGCGCCCGACCACGGTAATCTCTTGGAGTTTACGCTGCCGATCTGATAGCCGTTTTTGAATGCGCTCCACATCGAGCGTCTCATCTTTCGCTAAAAGACTGAGGGAGTCGAGCTCATTGAGATAGATATAGAGCCGCGTTTCAAGCACCGCAAGATTGATCTTCTCTTTAAGGGCTTGCTGATTACGAAGGCGCATTACCGCTCGATCTTCCGCCGTCTCTTCTGGTGTTAGTAATACTTGAGATTGCGCACGGAGAAGCCTCGTATTGGCTTCCTTTAATTCACGTTCTAGACGCATTGCTTCTTGCTTTAACGCCGTACGCTCATCTTCGGTAAAAACGAGCCGTTCAACCGCGCCATCACGAAGTTTTGAGGCTTCAAGCAGACGATTTTCCTCAATCAGCAGATTTTTCCGCTGAATGCGTAATCGCTCATCGATAAGCGCAACTTCCGTCTGCTGTAAAATAATCGCAAGCGCCTTATCAAACCGCCCTGCCGCATTACTTGGAAGCTCAATAAATGATACCATCAGACTATTGAGCTGACGGCTCAATTCACGATACTGCTTCTCTTGATCGCCAATATCCTGTTTGGTGCGATTGACCTGCGTCTGTACTTCCCGCTCGTGGTGAATCACCGCCATAAGATCGGACAAGTTGTAGTGATCTTTAATCATCTCTTTAGGAGGCGCAATGGGATTATCACGAGTTTTTAGGGTGACGTAAGCGGCAAAGTTCGCCTTTAAATGGGAAATTTGCGAGGTATATTTTTGCTGCTCCGCTTCCCCAACAAGCGCCACTTGATTATCAATCCGCTCTAAAAATGCATCGATGCGTTTTTGTAATTCTTCCCCTTCGGCGAGCTCAAAATATTGCCACCACGCCGCGGTTAAACGAACGGGATCGGGAAGCTCTTGTTCGGAATTATTCGTTTGTGAGGAGAGACCGCCTTGGATCACACTGTTTAAGGGATGCGTCTGCGCGCTAGCCCCAGACAGCGAGACAGTGAGCATGATTAAAATCAGCCCCAAATATCGATAAATCGGATATTGTCTGCCCATGTGTCCCCTTATTATTTAAGACCCGTTATTATGATCGCCCGCGATCGCACCCGCAGCATAATATATTTTGCATATATTAAGCCCGCACCTTAGAATAGTACCCACCATTATATAGTTTTAAAGGAATTTTTGTGACGGAAAACGAAAAAAAATCTCCGACAATTGAGGCGCAACTGACGCAGCTCGCGGAAATTGTGGAAAAACTAGAAAATGGCGATCTTAGCTTAGAAGATTCGCTAACCTATTTTGAACAAGGGATTGCGCTCACAAAAGCTTGCCACGGCACGCTTGAAGCAGCGGAAAAAAAGATCCAACAACTGACCGATGAACGTGCGCGCGACGACGCATAAATTGTAGACTGAAATTACGAAACCGATGACCTTATTAACGCCTTGGCTCAATGAGCAGCTTGCTGCATTTGAAGTAGAGTTTGACCGATATTTAGCGTCCATTGACGCTCCGAAGAATCTAAAAGAAGCGATGCGTTATAGCGCCTTAAATGGCGGGAAACGGCTCCGTCCAATGCTCTTAATCGCGGCCGGTCATCTCTCCGGTGCTGATGCAAAAATTCTCTATCCATTAGGTATGGCAATTGAGATGATTCACGCTTACTCGCTCATTCATGATGATCTTCCAGCGATGGATGATGATTCACTCCGCCGCGGGAAACCCACTTGTCACATTCAATTTGATGAAGCCACCGCCATTTTAGCGGGCGATGCGTTATTAACGGAAAGTTTTGTGATTTTATCCCATCTTGAAGGCATTTCTGATAGCGCGAAAATCAAGCTCATTCAGCTCTTTTCCCATTCGGCGGGAGCCTCTGGCATGGTCGGCGGGCAGATGATGGATTTGGAAGGTGAAGAGCGTAAAATCACCTCCGATGAGCTCGTTGCGATCCACCGTTTAAAAACCGGCAAACTAATTAAAGCCTCGATTCTTGCGGGCGCAATTGCGGGAAATTCCGATGAGAAAACCCTCATGCATTTAACGGAATTTGCCGATAATATCGGCCTTGCGTTTCAGGTGAAAGATGACATTTTAGATGTGACCGGCACCTCCGAAGAGCTTGGCAAAACCGCGGGCAAAGATCTTGAACAAGAAAAATCCACCTACGTCACACTGTTAGGTTTAGAGAAAGCGACCACTATTTTAGATGAATTGAGTGATAAGGCGTTCGATAATTTGAACGCGCTCGGCGAGAAAAACGCGCCGCTCCTCAATCTCACCGCCTATGTGGTCAAACG
>JAAZCI010000223.1 GCA_012513365.1 Lysobacteraceae bacterium | reverse complement strand
CCCCAGCGCCAATCAATTAAGAGATCTTTCACTAAAAAACTCGCGACAATCATGCGTAAACGATTGTGCATATAGCCGCTATGAAGGAGCTGCCGCATCGCTGCATCAATGAGCGGATAACCTGTCTGCCCCGCTTTCCAGCGCTCAAACCACGTATCATTATTCTCCCACTTTAGATCACGATATTCTTCTTTAAAACTCTCTCGTACCACGTTGGGATAATGGGTTAAAAACTGCTGGTAAAACTCACGCCAAACAAGCTCTTTCAGCCAAATTTGCGCACCTTCACTATCCGCCTCTAACGCAAGAGTCACCAGGTGCCGAATCGACAATGTTCCAAACCGTAAATGCACCGACAGGTACGAAACTCCCTTTTTAGAGGGAAAATCCCGCGCCAGATGATAGCGATCGATCCGCGTTAAAAAATCTGCCAATAAGGCTTGTGCACTTGTCTCACCCCCGCTAAGTAGCAGCGTTTGCGGCGTAAATCCTAAAACCTCAAGCGTTGGCATTTCAGGAGGTGATTGCAGCGCTGTAGGAAGGGCATTTTGATTGTCTGCCAATTGCGCCCAATTATCCTGCTGACAATCGATCGCGCCCGCATGAAGTTTTGCCATCCAACGACGATAATAAGGTGTGAATACATGAAATGGCGTCTCTTTTTGCGTCATCACCTCATTTTTTGCAAAGATTACCTGATCTTTTACCTGAGTAAACTCAATTCCAAGCACCTTTAAACAGTGAGCAACCTCTGCATCCCGCATAATGGCACTTGGTTCATAATCCTCGGACGAGACCACCTCTACCACCCCTGTTTTTTCTGCCAATTCCGGAATAATGTTTTTTGGTAGGCCTTCCAAAACATAGAGAGGAACGTCTTTTTCAACAAGTGATGATCTTAATTCTGCAACCGTTTCATAGATAAAGGTGAGCCTTCGATCCTCACTTGAGAGCGGATCTAAAATCTCACGATCAAAGATAAACACTGCAACAATCGGTCTTTTTTGCTGAACGGCATATTGAAGCGCACGATGATCAAACACCCGAAGATCTCGGCGAAACCAGACGAGGGTTGTGGGAGGCGTACTATGCGTCATATTATTGATCTGCAAAATTGGATTGATGATGATCTAAAAACACCAACAGCGCACGAATCGCGGCGGAAAGCTCCCAGTAGTTCATCCGTTCGGCATCATTATGGGCGTTTTTCTCATACTCTGGGATTAAGGAAAGCGCCTCCTCAAATTGCTCATATTGAATGGCGGTTTGGAGCGCATCGGGGAGTGCCCAGCGCACTTCGTTATTGGAAAGTGCGAGTTGTTGACGCAAAATAACAAGCGTTAAAAACGCATAGGATAAAAACCGCGCTTTACCGTAGGATTCTGGAATAATACGCGCTTTATAGATCGCGCTATAGAGATACGCCTCGTAATCCCGCACCGCTTTCGGCGTGACATTCTTTTCAACAAGGGTAAATTGATGATTAATGCTCTCTAAAATGCGTTCAATTTTCCGATCATCAGAGCTTGGGCGAATGATATTAAAAATCATTAAAATAATCACCAATGCAATCACCACCGAAAGTGCATTATTGGCAAATTGGGCGAAATTATAGGTCATCGGATTGGCAAACCCGATCAAAAATACTGACGAGAGCATAAAGGCATAACCGATCAGAAAACCGATGAGCGAACGGATCTTAATCATCGCCGCAAAAAAGTAGATCGGGAGCACAATCAGCATCGCCGGCAATAGACCATTCGCTTTAATCAACACGCCAAATTTAAGCATATAGGCGACCGGCACCGTCATAAAAATGGTGAGTACGAGCGTCACCGTGAGGAGTTTATTAATCATCGGATAGGTCGCCCCGAGCGTACAGATCAGCCCGATTAAAACGAGCAGAATATAGCCCGTTTCCCACTGCGTTCCCATCCAAAACGCCATCCCGGCAATAATGCTTAAAAACGTTCTCGCCCCATTAATAAGCGCCTCTTTTCGGTCACTATAATAGATGCGAATGCTCGGAATATAGAGATCGGCGCGATCGGTATCGGGGGCCCTTAATGCCAATAGATCCATCAATTTATCATCAAGTTGCTTGACAAAATAACGCCCTTTACTGCTCGAGAGTAAGGCATCCGGCGCGACCGGTTTTGTGGCCAGTTTCCGCTCTCGCGACTGCCCTTTTAAAAACCACTCACGCAGTCTATCGAGATAATCAATCATCGCTTCCCGATCACTTTTGAGCAGATCATGCTTCATCGATTCAAGCGATAAAACGCCGGACATCGCAGTAATTAAGCGGTGGCCATTTTGATAGATCGAGAGTACTTCATTGCGCTCCGTCGATACCGATAAAAAGCTCTGAAAGACCCGATCGCGAAAATCCATCAGATCCTGAAGCGTCGATTTATATTGCATCGCAAAGGCTTTATGATCCTGCCCCGGCGTTAATAACATCTCATAGAGCTCGCGGACTTTAAAACGTTTGGCGCGAAGTTTATGGCGAATATCGCGATGCTCTAAATAAGCAGGCCACAACATTGAGATAAAAAAGGCGGTAACGAGCCCAATCCAAATCTCTAAAATCCGCGCTTGCGAAATTTGAAACACCATATAGGACGATGGAATCACCGAGAGGCTAAACCCTAAAATCGCCGAAGTATAGCCACAAAGCGAGAAACAATAGGTGAGCATCGAGCTGCGCGCACTGGCTAAATAGGCACACAGCGCGAGCCAAAATGCCATATAGATCACAAATAACCACTGATCATCGAGCGCGTAGGCGGCAATAATATTAACACTAATCGCCCCAACGACCGTACCAATGAGCCGTGCAATAAACTTCTCAAGAAGCTCACTTTGCGTTGGCAAGGTGACGATCATCACCGTCATAATCGCCCAATAGGGTTTATCGGTTTGCAGACGAAATGCCACAAACCACGCAAGCGCAATCCCTACAATCATTCTTAAACCATAGGAATAATTTAGGCTCGCAAAAAAGCGATCAAGCCCTTGAAGCATCGCTAGCCCTTTTTCACGTCCCGTCCCGGTTGGCTCTGCCCCGATTTTTTCGGTCTGGACTTCGTCCATTTCCTGCGCTCTCGGCGCTGCATCAAGATCCTTCATAGATGTCTATTTCTTTGCTTGTTTCTCATCGAGCACAATGATCGTAACCGTTGTTCCGGCAATAAGATGGCGCTCATCAATCTCCGCACTGCTATGATCAAAGGCAATTTTCACCGGAATCCGCTGTGCAAGCGTTACCCACGGATAATTGGGCTGAATCGATTGCAATAATTGCTCCGCCGTTTGCGCACTTTGGTCAAAAATCGCCCGCCCGTAACCGGTGATATAGCCATACATTTTCGGCGCGCCATTATAGGGAATAATCTCAACGCGGTAACCGACATCAATATGCTTGAGCTTGGTCTCTTCAAAATACCCGACCACATGGAAACTCTCTTTATCCACAAGGGCAAATAGCGGCTGCCCTGCTGGAATCACGTTCCCCTCGCGAATATTCATATTGGTAATATAGCCGCTCGCTTCAGCGTGAATCTTCGTGCGGCTTAGATCAAGCTCTGCTTTTTCCACCGCAATTTGGGCCTGCTCCACCTGATCATTTAATAGGTCTAAATTATATTTCACCTCTTCAAGATGCTCTTTTGAGATGGCGGCGGCGTTGCTTAAACTGGTACGGCGCTCATATTGTTGTTTCGCTTGCTCTTGGCGCACTTCGAGCTGTTTAAGCTGCGCTTCAGCATTTTTCAGATTGATCTCATAGTCAGTGGGATCGATCTCAAATAGCAGGTCGCCCTTCTCCACATATTGATTATCCACGATCGGGAGTGACACGAGTTTCCCCGAAACCTGCGCCGAGACTTGAATCACATTGGCACGAATTTTTCCATCACGGGTCCAACCGCCCAAAATATAAAAATTCCACAGCTGGTACGCCACTACAATCATGATAAAAGCCATCACAACCGTAATCAGATATCGTTTTAATGTCGCGTTCATTTACTAACCTTGTAAGCCTTGTATAAATAGATGAATCAGGTGGCTGATATAAAGAGAGACAAAATAGACACTAATGTCCACCAAATTGGGGTGCCAAATTGTGCCGGCGTAGAGTTTTTTACGATAAAATCCCCGCGCAAAGAGCCAGATAAAAAAGCCGAGAATCAGCACTTTTAAAATGCCTGGCAAAAAAATCAGTGATCCAAAGACAAGATCGGTCATAGACTCACCCTCGTTTACTTAAAAAAATGAAACCTTACATTAGGGTAGCCTATAAGACAAGATTTTTATAGAAAACCCTAAGAAAAAACCTCGGCGAAACATTCATACCGAGGTTTTTGATAAAGACGTTTTGCGCCTTCTATATATAGATAGTCAAATTGTCACATGGTGACGACTATGGACGGATCGCCGTCACTTCAATCTCAACGCGCCATGCAGGGTTTGCAAGTTTGGCCACCTGAAACGCTGAACGAGCGGGAAGTTTATCGCTTTCGCCATCAAAGAATTGTGTATAGCCGTTCATGAATCCTTTAAAATCCATGAAGCCGTCATTCTCTTCACCGCCCACTAAGAAGACTTGCATTTTAACCACATCTTGCATGGTTAAACCGAGCTCTTCAAGGTGCGCTTTAATCTGCTCAAGTACGTTCACTGTTTGCGCTTCGGTATCCCCGTATGAGGCCAATTCTGTCGCTGGAAGCCCCGCTTCTTTCATCGTTGGGACTTTTCCGCTTAAGAAAATGATGTTTTTGCCCGCGCTAATCTCAACGGATTCCGCGATTGGCATGCCATTTAATTTATGAGCCACAAAGCCCTCCGTTTCTAGATTTGCATCGGCACTTGCAACGCCCATGACAAATGGAACTGCTAATAATAATTGTTTTAAACGCATCATAAACTCCTTACATTTCAATTAAGTGAATGGTTTATTGGTACGACTTACCTATAGTACTCGTTATTTATCAAAACGCGCAAGGCTAAACGCTTTCGGATCGATCACAGGTTTTTGCCCGGTGATGAGGTCGGCGGTGATTTCAGAGGATGCAGGCCCTTCGGTCATTCCCCAAACCGTTGCGGTGTTGATCACCAATCCTGGGTATTTTGATACCTCTGAGATAATCGGTAATTCATCAAACGTTGGGCTTACAACCGCGCCCCAACGCTCAACCACTTCGGAAGCTTCAAATTGTGGGAATTCCGCTTTCATGCGATCAAATACGGCATCTAAATGCGCATTATTTTGCGTTGCCGTCACGGTTCTGAATTTCTCAAACGGCGTTACTTCATCTAAGTTCCAAGAAGTGGCCATTTTGAATGATTTAAAGAGGTCTGGGCCCAATTTAAATTCAAGTGGAAGCTCGCCACCGCCTAAAAGATGCATAAATTTAGGCCCTAAAAGAAAGCTATCTTTAACGATTGAGCTCGTGAAGATACGTGGTGCAACGGCATAGGTTCCATCGGCTTGTTCGCGGAAGTGAATCCCATTTGGAAGATGCACGTTGCCTTTTGGCGCGCCAGGCACTCCTGAAACGCGTTGCTGTGAAAGGTAGACATTTAATGTCGGTAAATCAACGCCCATATTGCCCATAAAGAGACGTGACCAGATCCCGCCCGCAAGCACTACAGATGAGGTTTTGATCGAGCCTTTTTCCGTCACAACATCGGAGATTTTACCGCCCGCTGTTTCAATGCCACGCGCTGCACAATGAGTGAAGATTTTAACGCCGATGCTTTTTGCTTAACGCGCTAATACCGGTACCCCTGTTTCTGGGTCAACACTACCCGAATCTTCTTCAAAACCCGCTAATTGCCACTCGGTTTGGGCGTTTGGAAGACGATTTGCTAATTCAGTACCTTGGATAATCCGAGTATTGAGACCGCTACCAAAACCAGGATTAGAATTAAGTTTGATCCAATCTTGAACGATTTCTAACTCTTTTTCGCTCGCAATCGCTTCAACATGGCCTTGGGTACGATAGCTCGTGTCCGCGCCGATTTTCTCGTTCATGCCGCGCCACAGTTTTTTACCGTAATGATGCAGTGGGAAGATCTCAGGAGAGGTTTTATAGCTGATAATTTGGCTATAGGCACGGCCCGATTGTTCGGCCGCAATCTCACCTTTTTCACACACTACAACGCTCATGCCACGCTCTCTTAAATTGATCGCGCTGAGCACCCCTTGGATACCGCCACCGATAATGACAACGTCCGCTTCTTTGGGAAGTGCACCTTCCGTACCGGGCACAAATAATGCTCTCGATTTAGCCGCTACGAGCGTCCCTTCACGGCGAGCCATAGGAACCACAGCCGCTCCGCCAGCCACAACGCCTGCAGCACCCATACCTAAAAGAAATTTTCTACGTGAAATACCCATGTGTACCTCCTCAGCATCCCTGCTAATTACGATTCTTAAAAATAATAGGGGCGCATCATACCATAGATTTTTTTGATTGATAAATATCAATTTTCAATATAGATGATTAAAAAATCGGCGAATATTGATAATAAAATAGACCTGAATCAAGAATGATCGAAAGAAAATTACCGTAATTACAACCACTTTTACCGAGGAGAGACCGGATCAAAACGCAAAAATATTATGACCTAAATGACGTTAAATTGATCAATAATATTGCTTAGAATTGCAAAACTCTTGAACAATCTATCTTTTACGCAACTATCACTCTCGATGATTGATCAATCCTTACGCATGTTTTAGTTCTTATTTAGCGCAATAAAAATAAATTCAAGAGTTGGACCACGCCTTAAATTGAGTTTTAGGCACAAGGAACGAATCTCTATCGAAAAGGCACATAAAAGAGCTCATTGAACAAAGTTTTTTATATATGACCTAAAGGGTAGTGACTTGTTTTAGTAAAATAGATTGATTATATTGGTAACTACCCGTTATAAAATTTCTGCAATTGCAGAGGCAAACAACAGGAGGAAAACAATGGGAGACACAATCGTTTTAATTCTGGCATGGGCGGTTTTCTTAATTGGCGCATTTCTCTATATTCGTATGTTCCAAACCGCGAAATAAATCTAGTTTAAACACAATAAAAAAACAATAAATCTCGTCATAACGAGCCCTCTATTGGCACCCGCTGATAGAGGGTTTTTAATGTCGGCACTACGCCAAAATCGAGAGAATACTACCCGAAGCGATAGCAAAAATGATAGGATAGAGAGATTCCGATTTAACCAGACAGATAGATTCAAAAAGCGATGACAACTTATAAACATTTCGACGAGATTCAACAGGATATTGTAAACGAATTTTCCATCTTTCCCGATTGGTACTCAAAATATAGTTATCTGATCGATCTTGGGAAAAAACTCCAAGGCGTGCCGCAAGAATTTTGCACCGAAGAGAATCGGATGCTCGGATGCATGTCGAGCGTCTGGATTAAATGCGATCATCAAGATGGACGACTCTTCTGCCAAGGCATGAGCGATGCTGCAATTGTGTCTGGCCTCATTGCCCTTGTAATCCGCACCTATAACGGCCAAAAACTTGAAGATGTACCTACCATTAATCTCTGGTTTATTAAAGAGATCGGCCTTGAAGACCACCTCTCCCCCCAACGCGCCACCGGCCTTTCCGCTATGATCGATACCATCAAAAAGTACGCGATCACCGCCGTTCACGCGCAGCATTAATTAACGTCCGGAAAATTAAATCCGACCAATCCAGATTCAAAAACCCCAAGCGATCAGTATAAGTTTTAAAGTGCTGGCTTGGGGTTTTTGTTGTGTTTAAATCCTATCTACTCGCTGATTGATGACCAAATTTCATTGGTCACTCCAAATATCATTTAGCGCTCGTATTATTGGGCTTAAAAAGCTATTTTTAATCTCTTCTTTCTGCCGTTCTAGCTGTCTAATTTGTTTAAATATGTATTCTTTATCTAAAATTCTTTTCAAATCAAAAGAACAGCGAACTATACCTTCTTCTTGTTTGCTTAACATATAAAATGAAGCAAATTCATTCTTAGCATGTAAGATTCTGTCGGGGTATGACATCGAATATAGTTCTTGGAAATCATCAAGCAAATAGCTATATTCCTCGCACGTAAATAGAACGGCTTTAATTTTTTCAAATTTAATGAGCTTTGCAATTGCATTGACTTCTCTATATATCGTTGTCCTAATTGTTCCCTGAAATGAATGCAGAGTATACGCACCATCTTCATACACAACCATAAAAGTTGGCATAACCTTTTGCGTTGGCTCTTGATATATAAAGAGATGTTGAAATAAAAAAGCTTTAAATACCCCTTTTAAACTCTCATTTGCCCTAGGAAATAATTTATCAAATGCGTTTAAAGAAATACGTATATCTTTACTAGGAATACAAAAAGGTGAATCTTTTACTCCGAAAGACATATAAGCTCTTTGCGAAATCTCAAATTTATTTACATCAGCATAATAGACATAATCCTGAATAAACAAGTATTCTTTTGGAGTTTTATAAAAATGCAGTTTCTTTATTTTATCTTTTAATTGATTAACAAGAATATTATCTTCCTGTATCCTGCCCTCCATCTCCTGTAAAAAATTAAAGGCATTTATAATACTCACAGTAATATCTTCAAATAATTCTTGCGAGTGCTCTTTATAAAATAGATATTCAATGGAAAAATGGACTTCTAACAACTTCAAATCCGCAATCATTGTCATAATCTTATGATTTAGAACTGAATACTCTTCCTCATTGGATAATGTAAATTCTTGCACAAAAAATTCTAAAGAATTTGTAGGTAAATAAATTGTTACTATTACTTTTTTCTTTAACTCAAATGGCTGTTGTTTCAAAACCTTATTGCGACTCAGAACCATCCATTTTGAGACAGGATCAGAAAAATGCTTATCTCTAATGGACTTATAATCATCCATATATTCTGTTTTATTTAAAGATTTTTGTAATACAAACGTAATATTTCTATATTCAGAGAAAAAGCTATCTAGACTAGATATATTATCGAATAAGTCATTACCAACACAGAATTGATTTAAATGTTTTAAGGCACTATAAAACTTATGATAGGCTGAATACAATAAACCGAAATTCTCATTATCATTTGACATACTTTCCCTTTTAAATCTTATTCCTCATCCATTCAAGCAACTTATTATTAATAAAAAATTTCTACCTACCTTTCGTAGGCTCACTCAATACATCTATATCACAAAGTTTTTGTAAATAGGTTATAGAATCGACAGATCAGCAGAACATGTTTAAAAAACTAAGAAAAATCGACACGTTTTTACAATGTGTCGATCGCATCGATATTTATTGTGAAGAGCATGGCTAGACTAATCGCTATACGAAAGGATATGGTTCGAAAAATAAAAAACAGATATAAATGGTACGTAAAATAGAACGTATATTTTTTCAGGCAACAAAAAAGCCTGCTTTTTAGCAGGCTTTCGCGTTTTGTATGGTGGACATAGGTAGATTCGAACTACCGACCCCAACATTATGAGTGTTGTGCTCTAACCAACTGAGCTATATGTCCGT
>JAAZCI010000222.1 GCA_012513365.1 Lysobacteraceae bacterium | reverse complement strand
GTATAAAGGCTCGGTGAGCTCGGTCTCTACGCGAATGCGCTGTCCATGAAGGACGCGGGCACTCTCGTCTTCAGTAAATTCCCACTTCGGCAGATCAATGAGCGCTGAATCAATCGGTAATAATAAACGATCGAGCGTTTCTAACGAATCCGCGGCTTCAAGCGTCTCAAGCGTGACCATAGTGGGCGTCATAAAGGGATAGATCGCGGTGCGGCGTAGCATCGTTAAATGTCCAAGCGTTCCCAATTTTGCAGCAATGTCTTCTGCTAATACCCGCACATACGTCCCCTTTGAACAGGTTACTTTTGCATGAAATGAATGGTCATTAAATCCGATCAGCTCAAGGCTTAAAATGGTGACCGGGCGTGCCGCTCTTGGCACTTCAATTCCTTCACGGGCGAGCTCATAGAGCCGCTTTCCATTGTGATGGAGGGCTGAGACCATGGGCGGCGTTTGTAAAATATCACCGGTGAGCGCTTCTAATGCATCCGTTAAAAGGGATTCGCTTAAAGGGGGAATGGCTTGGGTTTCGATCACCTCTCCCTCTTTATCGCCCGTTGAGGTTTTTTCTCCCAAAGCACAGATAAATTCGTAGGATTTGTGGCTATCGAGTAGCTGGCTGCTAAATTTAGTCGCTTCGCCAAAGGCAATGGGCAATAACCCGGTGGCCATGGGATCGAGCGTCCCGGAGTGGCCCGCTTTTTCAGCTTGAAAAAGACGGCGGACGTGCTGCAATATTCGATTGCTGGTCACGTCCATCGGTTTGTCTAATAATAAAATGCCGTCTAAAGGACGGCGTACAATTTTATTCTTTGTCTGTTTCTCTCGCATAATCACCCGTATTGAGATCGGCTTTGCGCTCATCATCACGAATTGCTTCAGAGATTAATAAAGAGAGCTCGTTACTTTTTTCTAAGAGGTCATCATAGATAAAGAAGAACTTAGGAATGGTGCGTAACCGCAATGTTTTCCCAAGCTGTCTACGAAACTCACCACCGTAACTCTCTAGCATTTCGATGATCTCATCACGCTCTTCTTTTGGGCCTAAATAGGTCACATAGACTTTCGCTTGAGAATAATCGCGCACAGTGTCCACGAGCGTGACCGAAATCATGCTCGCACGCGGATCAAATATTTCTTGGCGAATGAGGAGCGAAAGCTCTTGCTTTAACTGCTCATCCACCCGTTTTAATCGTGAATTACTCATAGTTATAGTTTACGCTCAACTTGAACTTTTTCATAGACTTCAATTTGGTCACCGGCTTGAACGTCGTTGTAGTTCTTCACGCCGATACCGCACTCAAAGCCTGAACGAACTTCGTTTACGTCATCTTTAAAGCGGCGCAGTGACTCAAGTTCGCCTTCGTAGATCACAATATTATCACGAAGTACGCGGATGCGGTTATTTCGTTTCACCACCCCTTCAGTTACCATACAACCGGCGATTGCACCGATCTTAGGTGATTTGAAGACGTCGCGAACTTCAGCAATCCCGATGATCTCTTCTTTAAATTCAGGCGCGAGTTTACCAATGAGGGCTTGTTTCACTTCGTCGATCACATCATAGATGACGCTGTAGTAGTGAAGGGCAAGGCCTTCCTCTTCGATAATCTTACGAGCTGCGTTGTCGGCACGAACGTTAAATCCAATTACGATCGCATCAGACGATACTGCTAAATGCGCATCGGATTCGTTGATTCCGCCTACACCGCTTGCAACCACTTTCACGGTCACTTCGTCATTTGAAAGCTCAGTAAGTGAACTGACTAACGCTTCCACCGATCCTTGAACGTCTGCTTTAAGGACGATGTTAAGCACGTTTTCACTACCTTCACCCATATTATTAAAGAGGTTTTCAAGTTTCGATTTATGCTGACGTGCCAGTTTGATTTCGCGGAACTTACCTTGACGGAAGTTGGCAATTTCACGGGCTTTACGCTCATCAGGAACCACCGTTACTTCGTCACCTGCGTTTGGAACGCCTGAAAGACCGAGAATTTCAACGGGAATTGAGGGTGATGCACTCTCAACGTTGTTGCCGTTTTCATCAATTAAAGCACGCACGCGTCCATACTCATAGCCGGCGAGTACAATGTCGCCTTTTTTGAGTAGACCCGATTGAACGAGGACGGATGCGACCGCACCACGGCCACGGTCTAAGCGTGATTCAATCACCGCTCCGCGAGCAGGGCCTTGGTTGATCGCTTTAAGCTCAAGCACTTCCGCTTGAACGAGAATTTGGTCTAGGAGATGATCGATGCCTTCACCAGTTTTCGATGAAACAAAGGCAAAGAGGTTTTCACCGCCCCACTCTTCCGATACGATGCCGTATTGGGTGAGTTCAGACATGATGCGATCTTTATCCGCGGTCGGTTTGTCCATCTTAGTAATGGCTACGATAACCGGAATGTTAGATGCTTTCGCATGCTGAATTCCTTCAACGGTTTGTGGCATGATGCCATCGTCAGATGCCACTACAAGCACAACGATATCGGTCACTTTCGCACCACGGGCACGCATTGCAGCGAACGCACTGTGTCCTGGGGTGTCTAAGAAGGTAACGACGCCTTTTTCTGTTTTCACATGATAGGCACCGATGTGCTGAGTGATGCCACCGGCTTCATCGCTCGCTACGTGTTCTTTACGAATGTAGTCAAGGAGCGAGGTTTTACCATGGTCAACGTGACCCATAATAGTTACTACAGGCGGACGAGCCATTAAGAGTGAATCATCGCCTGATTCAATCGATGCGAGTAACTCATCTTCAAGGGCATTTTCGCTCACGAATTTATAGTCATGACCCATCTCTTCAACCACAATCGCGGCGGTTTCTTGGTCAAGGACTTGGTTAATAGTGACCATTGAACCCATATTCATCAGCGCTTTAATCACCTCAGCCGCTTTGATCGACATTTTGTGAGCGAGCTCTGATACGGTAATGGTTTCGCCAATTTCCACTTCGATTTTCTTCGCTTCCGTTGGCATTTGGAAGCCGTGTTCTGGGCGGCGACGTTGACTGTCACGGCCACGTTTACGGCGTCCGGGTTTGAGAGAGATCTCTTCTTTCTCAAACTCATCATCTTTACGACGGCGTTTGCGAGGGGCGCGTTGCTTACGTTCAACCGCTGGCTCCTCTTTTTTCGCTCGAGCTTTTTTAGGTTTGTGCGCAGCTTCCATCTCCGCTTCGTCCTCTGTGTCGTTTGTATCCTCTACAGGATCATTTTGAAATTGGATATTAATTTTTGAAACGGTACTTTCGCTGGCAGAACGAGCAGCTTCGGTCAAACGTTGAATCTCTTCTTGACGTTTTTTCTCTTCAAGTTCTTTACGGCGACGCTCTTCGTCATCGCGTTTTTTCGCTTCCTCTTCAGCACGGCGTTTCGCTGCTTCCATGCGCGCTTGTTGTGCTTTCGCTTCTTCGTTACGTTTTGCGTCTTCTGCATCTCGTTTCGCCGCTAATTTAGCGTCTTGAGCGGTTTTTTCTGCATCAACGGGCGCTTCTTTAGTCGCAACTGCATCGGTTGAGCGTGAAGATGACTCGGCAGGCGCTGTTGATGAATCGTTAGATTCAGCCTTTGGAGCGTTCTCGTGCGTTTCAACTTTGTCAGCTGGGGTAGTATTCGCGTGAGTGCTATCGATCACAGGGGCATCTGCAACAGTCTTATTGATGTTGTCAGCCGCTGCTTCCTCAGCATTACGTTTTACATAGGTACGCTTTTTACGCACTTCAACAGCTACGGTGCGTGCTTGCCCAGGGGTTGTTTCCACTTGCAACTCAGTATGGGTCTTGCGCTTTAATGTAATTTTACGTGGACTTTTGGTGTTGTTATCTTTATCACTCATCTTATATCTTTCCAAGTAGACAAAAATTGTGTCTTGTTGATTATTCTTCGAACCAGCTCTCTCTGGCTGCCATGATATATCTGCTTGCCTGCTCTTCGTCGATTGCAGCCATTTCACAGAGTTCATCTGTAGAGAGTTCTGCTAAATCGTCAAGAGTGCTGATATCTTTCTTCGCAAGCTGAATCGCGAGAAGCTCATTGCCATCAAGAAGACGAATAAGGTCGTCTGTCGGCGCCTGATCTCCAAGCGCTTTGATCATATCTTCTTGACGCTCAAGGGCTTCACGGGCGGCTTCACGGAGAGCTTCGATGACATCTTCATCAAACTCTTCAATTTCAAGCATCTCATTGACAGGCACATAGGCGACTTCTTCGATCGTTGAGAAGCCTTCGCGGATTAAAATTTCAGCCACTTCTTCATCCACATTGAGCTCTTCAGTAAAGAGATCGGCAATGCGAGTGGTTTCTTTGTGCTGTTTACTCTCCGCATCTTCGCTACCCATGACGTTTAACGTCCATCCGGTAAGCTCTGAGGCTAAACGAACGTTCTGTCCACCACGGCCAATGGCTTGAGAAAGTTTATCTTGGCTGACAGCGATATCCATCATGTGTTTGTCTTCATCAACAATCACAGATACCACCTCCGCCGGTGACATTGCATTTATCACATATTGTACAGGGTTTGCATCCCATAAGACAATATCAACCCGCTCGCCAAAGAGCTCGCGCGTAATGTTTTGTACGCGTGAACCGCGCATTCCGACGCAGGCACCAACGGGGTCGATTCGTTTGTCATGAGATTTTACGGCGATTTTTGCACGGCTACCGGGATCACGGCTTGCCGCAACGAGCTCAATGGAGCCTTGATGAATTTCTGGAACTTCCAGTTCAAAAAGGACTTTAATAAGCTCGTTTGCCCGACGTGAGAGAATGATTTGTGGACCGCGTTGCTGGTCATCACGAATCTCCGTTAAGACCGCACGAAGCGTATCGCCGACACGGAACATCTCACGAGGAATGGTATTTTCTTTAGGAAGCAATGCTTCTGAGTTATCGCCAAGGTCAATAAAGAGATTGCCGCGATCGATGCGTTTGACTGTTCCACGAATCAGCTCGCCAATGCGATCTTCATATTGACGGGCAATATGATGACGCTCAGCCACACGAATTTTCTGTGTGATCACTTGTTTCGCCGATTGGGCATCGGTACGGGCAAAAACGATATTTTCGATCTCTTCTTCAATGATCGCGCCCACCTCAATTTCAGGGTCGTCAATGCGTGCCGCTGAAAGGGTGATTTGGCGGGTAGGGGCTTGCTCTTCTTGCGGAAGATTATCGTCCACCACCGTCCAACGGCGGAAAGTTCTGAAATTTCCAGTCGTTCTGTCGATTTCAATACGGAGATCGACATCGATGGAGAAGGTACGACGTGCAGCCACCGCTAACGCCGATTCTAACGCAGCGAAGATCTCGTCACGTGAAATCCCTTTTTCATTAGATACTGTTTCAGCAACTAATAATATCTCTTTATTATTCATAGTTGAACTCTCTCAAATGGATTAAAATACGACCACAAGGCGTGCTCGATCAATGTTTGAAACCGGAATGGTTAACACCTCATCCGTTGCTTCGTTTTTATCGTCAACAATCGTTACGACGATCTCTTCTTCATTTACCCCTTCGACCACAGCATTAAATTTACGGCGATTGTTAATGACCGATTTCAATTGAAATGCAACAAGGTGATCGGGATAGGCTTTGAACTGTTCTACATCAAAGAAGATGCGGTCAAGCCCGGGAGAAGAAACCTCTAACGTATAGGGCATATTGATGGGATCGTGTACATCTAAGAGCCCGGTAATTTGACGACTTACAAGCTCGCAATCATCGATTGTAATCCCACCTTCTTTATCGATGTAGATGCGCAAAATTGCGTTTTTAGTATTTGGATGAAATTCGATTCCCCATAGCTCAAATCCCATGGATTCAATCGAGGGCCTTAGAATTTCAGATAGTCCATAGGGATCTTTCTTCATAGTCGTGTTCTACTGCCAATCTAATATTGTTAAAGAATTAAAAAATTATGCGTAAACAAAAAGCCCGATCTAAACGACGGGCTTCTTATGCTTAATTTGGTTGCGGGGGCCGGATTTGAACCAACGACCTTCGGGTTATGAGCCCGACGAGCTACCAGACTGCTCCACCCCGCGCTAACTAGGTAAACTATTATATCTATTTTTTTGATAATTGCAACTCTTATTTCTAAAGTTTCTTTTTTAACCCGATCAATTCGGTGCAACATCAATGGTTTGGATTTCAATCGATGGGTTGTTCTCAAAGAGCTTATCCATCTCATCCGCCTCAGTCTCGTCTGATCCGTTTTCTGAGG
>JAAZCI010000221.1 GCA_012513365.1 Lysobacteraceae bacterium | reverse complement strand
GGATTGTACGAACGCATTGAGATCGATTCAGGATACTCAAATTTACACTCTTGTACGGTAATGTTTTTCGGCAAATCAATCACAACCGGGCCAGGACGACCGGTCGTTGCAATATAAAATGCCTTCTTGATCGTTTTAGCAATATCTTTCACGTCTTTCACAAGGAAGTTGTGTTTTACGCAGGGAAGGGTGATTCCCACGGTATCAACTTCTTGGAAAGCATCATTTCCGATTAAGCTTGTTGCCACTTGGCCAGAAAAAACGATCATTGGAATGGAATCCATATGAGCCGTTGCAATTCCGGTAATGGCATTGGTTAGACCTGGACCTGAAGTGACCAGGACGACCCCTGGTTTGCCTGTGACGCGTGCATATCCGTCAGCGGCGTGCGTAGCTGCTTGCTCGTGACGGACCAGAATATGTTTAATTTTATCCTGTTTATAAATTTCATCATATAGAGGGAGAACGGCACCACCTGGGTAACCGAAAATACACTCTACATTTTCCTCCACTAAGGAGCGAATTACGATTTCTGCACCACTTAATTTCACAGAACTCCTCACTTATTATTATCTCAGTTGAACAGACATCAAAAAAGCCGTTGAACTCAACGGAACTCTTCGACGCGAATGAATGAACTATTTGAAACGTTATCCATTAACATAACATCATTTAAGAGTTTGTTAATA
This sequence comes from Lysobacteraceae bacterium, assembly GCA_012513365.1. GTDB lineage: Bacteria > Pseudomonadota > Gammaproteobacteria > Cardiobacteriales > Wohlfahrtiimonadaceae > CALZBJ01. The sequence goes on along the minus strand of JAAZCI010000221.1, from coordinate 7,702 downwards.
GCTATTTCTGCTATATTTTTAGTCACCATGATTAAACAATGGTTTGCGTTGTCAACTTTTGCTCGATCTAGGCTAATTCCATGTTTTGTAACGAGCTCTGTAATCGCCGACTCATGATCTGAATCGAGTCCTTCAATCACGATGAAATAAGCGCTTTCAATCTCTTCTTTTTTCGCAAAATTGGGCGCATCAAGGGTTTCTAATTGATGGCCAAGCATCGGTGCATAATGATTTACATCGCGGGCGCGGACAATGTCTAAAATATCGGCGCAAACGGCCGAAGCGGTAGCTAAGCTTCCCGCACCAGGACCTGATGAAAAGATCGGGCCGCTTGAATTGCCGTGAACAAAGACCCCATTCATCACACTATTAACGTGGCTAAGAGGATGACTTATCGGCACAAGCGTTGGGTGAACGCGAAGCTCGATATGATCAGCGGTTTTTTCAGCAATGCCAAGATGCTTAATGCTGTATCCCAGTTCTTTGGCGTAACCAATTTGACGGGGCGTGACGCTATCAATGCCTTCAATAGTGAGTTTATCAAAGGAGAGGGGAATTCCAAATGCGAGCGACGCTAAAATGGTGAGCTTATGGGCAGCATCAATCCCTTTAATATCAAAGGTTGGATCGGCTTCGGCATAACCCAATTTTTGCGCGGCGGTAAGCGCGGTTTCAAAGGCTTCATTTTTATCGCTCATCTCCGTTAAGATGTAGTTGCAGGTACCATTAATAATGCCCGCAACTTTGTCGATTTCGTTCGCGGCTAGCCCTTCACGCACGGTTTTAAGGATCGGAATTGCACCGGCAACCGCCGCTTCAAAGAGGAGGAAAACGCCATTTTCTTGCGCCTTTTTAAAGAGTTCATTTCCATGAAGTGCAATGAGTTCTTTATTCGCGGTGACCACATGTTTTTTCGCATCAAGCGCGGCATTAATCGCCTCAAGTGCGGTGGTGGTTCCGCCCATCAATTCAACTATAATATCTATATCAGGATTTTGGGTAATCGTTGTAATATCTGTGGTTAGCGGTAGGTTGTAAGGATTATCACGATCGAGCGATCGGACGTAGACAGATTCAATTTCAATGGGAGTATTTATTCGGCGCGCAATCGCCTTCTTATTATTGTTAAGTGTTGCGACTACCCCAGACGCAACAGTGCCTAAACCCAAAATTCCTAACTTGAACGGTTTCATAAATCGATATATTCCTGATAGTAAATAAGTTAAATCGAAAAAATCAGTAAATCAGTATATAAGTAAAAAACAGTTTTGTCAGGTATCGCTCAGGGCTCTATAGATAATAAAGCCCATCTTTCCGTTGATCCATTGATCTGTAAATGAAAAGACGGGCGTAATGTTGGGTAAAGCCTTTAAAAATGGGCTAGCGAATGAGCGAATTGAGGAGTTCAATTGCGTGGTAAGCCCCTTGGTAGATTAAATAGGGTTGCGAGTCGCCATACATATAAGCGCCCGAGGTGATAAAGTGGTTTTGAGTATCAATATAGGCTTCATTCGGCGCGGTATTATGGTGACTGACGCCCCATTTTTCCGTCACATTTAAGAAATGCTGCGCGTTTTTCTCATCGCCAAAGGAGATCGATACATTCGAGAGACCAAAGGTTTTGGCCGTGAGTGCGAGCACAAGTGGGGCAGCGCAGATAGCGACAATTGGTTTTTTAAGTTCAATGGCAACGCGAAGCGGTTCAATTAGATCATCAGTGAGCGTTGCATTCTCGCCATCGCTTAAAAAGGTGGTGAAGTTTTTTACAACGCCAAAGCCACCAGGAAACGCGAGCGCATCATATTCACGAGGGTTAAGATCGGTTAAGGGTTTTACGTTCCCACGAGCAATGCGGGCAGCTTCGACAAGGATATTGCGGGATTCAGCCACGACCTCATCGGTTTGATGGTTGACCACATCGAGCTGATTGCGATCGGGAGCATAGTAATCAATCTGATATTCACTTTGCGTAAGCGCAATCATTAATGAGACCGCTTCAGTGATTTCTGCGCCATCAATATGACCCGAGCCTGAGAGGATTAGTGCGACACGATGTTGACTCATAAAAACTCCTTTTTGACTAAAAAGTTATCGGGTTTGATAACAAATTTCATGATTTTACGTTAGAATGTTAAACAGCTGTTATTTGCCACATAATAACATGGCTATTCAACTACTTGAATTTAATTAACAATCCTTAAATTGTAAAGAATAAAAATATGAAGCGATTATTAATCATAGTACTCTTTGGGCTTCTGGCAGGGCAGGTCTCTCAAGCTGAGACGGCAAACACGCCTGCTGATTCACCACTTGTGGATCTAATGCTCGGAGAATTATCGGTAGCCCGCGAGGATTGGCAGGGCGCGGCGGAATATTTTGATCGCGTTTTACAAGTAGAAGAGACGCCATTTTTACTCGAAAGACGCATTGGGCTCGATGCGGCGCAGCAAAATTTACAAAATGCACTTCCGTACGCAAAACGTCTTGTGTCACAAGATCCCACAAATATCATCGCGTGGAATACGCTTGGGGTGATCTATCTTGAAAATAATGAGATTGATCAAGCGGCGGACGCGTTTTTAGAAGTGGTTAAACTGATCAAACACGAGGGCGAAGATGGCTATATTTCGGTACTGCGCACGCTCCAGCTCTATGATGCGTTAAGTCAAGTGAAAGTGCTCATCAATATGAGTGATAAAGATCCTGAAGCGATTTCACCGCTTCTCTATGCGGCGGGAATTTTAATTGATCTTAAAGATTTTAATCGCGCGAAACCCTTACTTCTTCAAGCCTATTTAATTGATGATAAGAGCCTTATGCTCAACTCGCTCATTGCCTATATGTATTGGTATAGCGGGGAATTGGAGATGGCGGTCGATTCGCTTAAAAAGGCCTACGAGCGCATCAATACCCCTGAAATTGCTAAAGAATATATCGCCATTTTAATGAACGATTTTCACTACCTTGAAGCGCTTGAAGTGGGTGAAAAGGTCCTTGCTGAGCATGAAACCATTCCAGCGCAACTCTATGGCACGTTAGCGGTTTTATACTATTCGCTCAATGATCTGCCAAATGCGAAATTAATGCTCGATAAAATTGCCGACAATCAATTCTATTATGTGCAAACGGCCTTTTCGCTCTTTGATATGGCGGAGAAGAATCGGAATTACGATGGGCTTTTTACGCTGCTTCGTAATGATGAAGCGATGCCGAAAGAGTACTATATGCGCTATGAAGTCGCCCGTGCGGCCGCAGCGCTTAAAGTGAATAATTATCTCGAGTTTTTGACGATCTATGACGCTCTACGTGTTTACGCCCCTGAACAGGTGGCGTTTTTATATGTGATGGAGCTTGGCGAGCTTGAGAGTTTTAATGAGTATGATCGGGTCGAGGCGCTCTTGACGCTTTTAGGGGATAATCCTCTTCTTGATGAGTCGCTTGTGACCTATTTAAAAGCGATGGTGGAGTACAATCGTGGGAATGTCGCAAAGATGGAGGCGATCTTAAAGGCGCGTGTTACCGATGATCCCAATGATGCGATCAATCTCAACGCGCTTGGGTATTCACTCCTTGAAACTGGCGATCAAGATCGGTTTGATGAGGCGTTTAAATATATCCTTGAGGCGAATGGGGTGATGCCACAGCAAGATTTTATCGAAGATAGCATCGGTTGGGCCTTTTATCTTAAGGGCGATTATGAAAAAGCGCAGCGTTATTTAGCCCGAGCATTTAGTCAAAACAACTATCCTGAGATTATTGGGCACTATATTTTAGTCCTTGATAAACTGGGAGAAACAGAGCGAGTCGCGCGATTATTGGCGACGTTTAAAGCGGTGTATGGAGATACGCCGGAGTATCAAACGCTTGTTGAAACATTAAAGATGGAAGAGTAGGGAATTATGGTTACAACGCAACAACGACATCAATCTTTAATGCAGTGGTTTTTTGTGCTGCTGCTTCTCTTTGTGGGAAATATGGCGTTCGCAAAGCAGGCATTAGTCGGTGAAGGGCGCGGAACGACCACGAATAAAGGTGAGCTGAGGATCGTCTTTCCCATCGATGAAAAGGTCTCCATTAACTCGTTTCGGTTAGCGAGTCCTGCGCGTCTTGTAATCGATATTCCCAATGCGAAATTACGCAAACAAGCGCGGTCACTGCCGATCTCAAATCGCTTTGTCACCGGTGTTCGTTTAGGGACGCAACAAGGGACAGACCTTCGTATTGTGGTGGATTTAAAACAATCGATCCCGGCAAGTACGGCGCTAATGAAGTCGCGTAATGGCTATGAGCTCGTTATTTTATTAAGCGGTGATGGCCGTGATACGCCCCAATCGGATTTAGCGGTGGGTGATCAAACCATGGTATCGGCGCAAACGGAAATTCAAGTGGCCAAAACAGTGCCGAAGAAAAATATTTTAATTGTTCTCGACCCAGGTCACGGTGGTAAAGACCCAGGGGCGCTTGGGCGTGCGGGAACGCGAGAGAAAGATGTGGTGCTTGAAATTGGTAAAAAACTGCGCGATAAAATTAACCGTGAACGCGGTATGCGTGCGGTGATGACCCGTGATCGCGATGTCTTTATTCCGCTTCGTGAGCGGGTATTAATTGCGCGTCGTCATAAGGCGGATATGTTCGTTTCGCTCCATGCCGATGCGGGCAGCAGTACTGCCGATGGGGCGTCGGTTTATATTTTATCAACAAGCGGTGCCTCGAGTGAAGCAGCGCGGATGCTCGCAAAAGCGGAAAACCGTTCGGATCTGATTGGTGGGGTAAAAATTTCTGATAAAGATGATGCGATTGCCTCAATGCTCCTCGATATCTCTCAGGATGCCACCATTGAGGCGTCAAACGCGCTTGGAAAGCATCTTTTGTCTCATTTAGGAAAGCATGCGAATCTGCATAAGAAAAATGTTGAGCGTGCAGGCTTTGCGGTCTTAAAAGCGCCGGATATCCCGTCAGTCTTAGTGGAAACGGGCTTTATCTCAAACCCCAATGAAGAGCGTAAATTAAAGAGTGCGCGTCATCAAAGTCAATTAGCCGATGATATTTTAGCGGGCATTAAGGCTTATTATCGTGAGCGTCCGGCGACTGAAATCGTCTATACCAAAGTGGCTCAAAAGCAACCGGCAGCGCAGCCTAAACCTCAAGTGGTAACCCCGCCGGTTCAAGTGGTGAAAACGCCGCCTCCTGCGAAAACGCAAAAACTGCCTGAGATTAAGCCTCAAGCCAAACCGCAAGACAATGAGATTGTGTTCCCGTCGATTCAATTTACCTCAACGGCGCAAGGTGGCAAACAAGTTGTGCCTCCTCCGGTTCAATTGGCTTCTAAATCCAATGGTTCGCAACGCTACATTACCCAAGAGGGCGATACAATTCGTGGCATCGCGAAAAAATTTGGTATCTTAGAGGGACAATTAAAACGAGCAAATCAATTGCCAAATAATCAGTTACGCGTTCCGATCGGTACCGAATTGGTGATTCCCCGATAATCTCTAAAAGACGAGCATTCAAAGGGGGCGCCGAGAGATCGTGCGGTCGCGAGGAGGGGGGAATGTTACTCTATTATGTAGACCTATTTGGGACGGCGGTCTTCGCGCTTTCGGGCGTCTTAGTGGCGGCGCGTAAGCAGATGGATTTTGTCGGCGTTGTAGTCTTAGCTGCGGCCGTTGCGATCGGTGGTGGAACGCTCCGCGACCTTATCTTAGGTGTCGATACGGTGTTTTGGGTGGCGGATAATCTCTATCTCTACGTCACCTTTTTTGCGGCGGTGATTGGAGTGATTTTCCTGAAGATTTTTGATCATCTTGACCGCAGACTCCTCCTTCCTGTGTGTGATGCGATTGGCGTTGCCGTCTTTTTAGGGATTGGGCTCACCAAATCGCTGGCCTATGGCACTTCCGATCTAGTGGCGATTATTTTAGGCACGGTAACCGCGGTGGGTGGCGGTATGCTGCGCGATCTTTTAGCTCGTGAAATCCCCTTTGTTCTTAAAAAAGAGATCTACGCCACCGCCTGTGTAATTGGTGGTGTGGTGATGGTTTCAGCCCTTCATTTAGGCCTTTCCGATACGCTTTCGCTGCTCCTTGGAATGGGGGTTACCTTGGCAATTCGCCTTATTTCTATTTTCTATTCATTACGATTACCGGAGTTTCGTCTATGACGCGTCTATTTACGCTATTTTTAACGTTTTCGTTGGCTGTTTTTGGAGTATTTTCCGGAGCAAATGCCGCTTTAGTTGAGCCGCTCGATGGGCAAGATCAATCCTTTTTCTGGAAGATTGAAAAAGAGGGGGTAGAGCCTTCCTATCTGCTTGGCTCAATGCATACGGGGTATAAAGACTCCGAGCTTTCGCTTGAGTATGTGGCGCACCTTGAAAAGAGCGATCGTTTAGTGCTTGAGATTTCGCCGGAAGATGAGGATCTGATGCCGCTTGTCTTTACCATGTATAACTTAGAGGGCACGACGCGAAAAACACTTGGTGAGACGCGTTATCAAGCCCTTTTTAAAAAGTGGAGCGAGATCGGGCTTGAGCCACAATTGATCGAGAGTCTTAATCTTTGGGCGATTATGATGCTTTTTGAGATGGCGCTTCCTGAGCCATTATCTGCCGATTTTGGCGTGGATTTTCTACTAACGGAAAAGGCACGTGAACTTAATAAAGCAATGCATCCTCTTGAAGATGTCAGTGTTTCAATTGAGAAATTTAGTTCAATTCCGACGGATCGATTACTTGAAGCGATCGATATTCGTATCGAACATTTTGATGCAATGCAGGCACAAATCTCTGAACTCGCCCGCCGTTATTATGAAGGCGATACCGCAAGTGTTTTAGCCTATGCCAATGAAGATCAGCTCTCGGATTTTTATTCAGAAGAAGCGAAAGCTTATTGGGATGATTGGTTTGTTCGCCAAATTCTTACTGAGCGTAATCATCTCTGGATGCCCGAATTATTACCCCTTCTTGAGGCGGGCAATAGCTTTATTGCCGTCGGTGCGCTCCATCTTTTTGGCGAAGAGGGGCTTCTTAATTTGTTAGAAAAAGAAGGCTATGAGCTCACGCCGATCATTTTAAAATAGTTATACGAAATGTTTTCTTAAACATAAGGTAATAGTGATATTACCGCTTAAGATAAAGGCCCTCTAAACGAGGGCTTTTTTATTGCATAAATCCCAAAGAAAACAGTAAAGACCCATTAATTAACTTATTGAAATATTTTTCGAGTAACCAGTTTTGCGATTTATTTTGTAAAGATAGGTAAAAATCAGTTGTCGACATAGTTTTTAGGATGGTATAAGTTTCTATCGACAAAAAAACGATACAACATCGATTGAAACGGAGGCTCATGGAGAGTCTCGAGCGCTAGTCAAAGGAGTAATGCAGATGAAACGCTTTAAATTAACGCTCGCGTGGCAAATTTTAATTGCCTTAATTTTAGGAATCGCCGTGGGGACGGTGCTTCATAATCAACCGGAGACGGCCACCTGGGTTGATGGATTGATTCAAAATGGATTTAAACCGGCGGGTGAGATCTTTATTCGCTTGATTAAAATGATCGTGGTACCGATTGTCTTTGCGACGATTGTGGTCGGCGTTGCGGGCATGGGGGATTCGAAAAAGCTCGGTCGAATCGGCTTTAAATCGATTCTCTACTTTGAGATTATTACCACCATTGCGATTGTGGTCGGGATTACGGCGGCGAAT
>JAAZCI010000220.1 GCA_012513365.1 Lysobacteraceae bacterium | reverse complement strand
TAACGCCGGCTTTGTTTTGTTTTAAAATGGACATGATTTGCGAATCTGTAAATTTTGATTTCTTCATAGTTAATTCTCCTAGATAAATGATACGAGAAAATTCTACTTATAGTCGGTATTATTTTTAGGGGGGATTACACTATGAGTGAAGTATTAAAGAAATTTGAAGAGTGGTTTGAGAGTTTCCAGATAGCTAGGGTTGTTAAAAATCCGCCTCAGCGCATTGATGGAAGGGCGCTGTATAGTTATCAGTTAGAGACTGAAGAGTTTAGACGACTTAGAGCGCTATTTAGTGGGTATTATCGTGGTTTAACGGCAAGAAACTCTAAGCTGAATCAGTATTATGGGGCGGCTTTTGTTTTATTAGGGAGTGAGTTTTATCGTCGAGAATATCAGCGTAATTGGAGCTGGGCCGCGATCGAACAATTTATTGGGCTTCCCTATGACTCTACAGATGACCGTTCTGAGCTGATCGAGCTAGGATTCAACTTCTGGAAGTTACCTGAAATTGAAAGTGAACCTGGCAAAAACCGAGACTTTTTGGGGGGTGTTTTGCGACAAGGTGGGCTCCCTTGGAAACTAGTACAAGATCGGAATGATAGCTTAGGGCGAGTGATTCAACATCTCTTTACTAATTATGCCTCACTAATGAGAGAGTCAGGCTCTTTAGAGCTTGGATTAATGCATTATTTGGATAAATACTCGATTCCTGAATATCAGCGTAACGATTATACGTATCAATTACTGATAGGGGTGGTTGAGAGTGTTATCCGATTGCAGAAAAAATATCCAGATTTAGATAAAGTACTCGACCCAACATTATATTTAAACGAGCATGAGCCGACCTGGATTTATGAGTTTCCTCTTCCGCTTGATGAGGAGAATGCATCTACATTATTAAAAGAATGGTTTAAAGATGCGAAAGCTCAGATTGATGAGCAAAAACAAGGCGAAGAAAATCGGAGTAATCATTTTATTTCAGAATTTTACTGGAATAATAGTTTAGATGTTACGGATCAATTAACAGAGGCGATGGTCTCGAAGATTTATCCCCCATCTAGCATGGCTATCAATTTAGAAGCCTTAAAGGCTAAGCCGACCACGTTTCGTTTAGAGTTGTTAATTTATGAAGGTGATTTACCGATCGCCAAAGGCAAGATTGTTTATGCTCAAAAGAATGACGTGGGTGATCTTGTTATAAATTTCAAACAAGTTATTGCTAATGCTTTTAGTGTGAAGCGACGCAATCTTGAGGAGGTACTCATCATTAAACTGATGAGTGGCGGTATTTCAATCTATGAGGAAACGATTGAGGGAAGTGCACTCTCTTCGACCAAATCTCCGCTTTTTTTAATTGCGGAAGAAGACAAGCGATATAAGTTATTGAGTGATAATGGAAGTTTTAGTACCAAACACTCAAGAGGTTTTTTGTATGTTCCGGATACCTTTGAAATCCTTGATAAGGTTCCATCTTCTGACCTAGAAGAGTTGCCTTATACAATTTTATTTAAAGGTGAAAAAGCGTGCTGGGTTGAAGTTGCGGATACGATTACTATTGAGGAATCAACAGATGCTAATCAGTACTTTTTTGAAGTCAATAGTGATGACCCATCCAAAGCAATTCATTTAATCGGTTCTGAAGCATTGGAATATAGAGGGAGAAGTTCGCGTTATATTTATCGTGGATTTCCTCGTTTAAGAAACGCACCAGAACATGTGTTTGAGTACGTTAATGGAAAACTATTACGACATATTGATCGAGAAACAATTATTGGTAATGTGAATTATCAAGCGAAAACAGCGGATGGGAAGATACTTATCACAAGACGATTCGCCGTGATTCCTAGAGATATTGATTTTCAAACAGAGGTGGTTTCTTTTAGTAGTAATGCTCATGAGACCACGATTAAAGCGTATCAGAAAATCGGTTCATCGAAGAGAGAGGATGGGAGTATCTCTTTTGGACTTCGAGATCTCCCAGCGTCGATTGCCGCGGAAAAACTCGAAGAGGGTGGATATCATCTTACACTTCATGATATTGACACTCTTCCGGATGGCGTCATTGTTGAAGTTTTTTCGTCACACCATAGCGATCCGCTCTTAATTAGCGTGCCTTTTTATCTTTCAGGGATTCGTCTGCAGAAAGATGGGAAGCTGCTACCCATTAAGCGTGAATTATCATTTTCACTCGATGAATTGATAGGGCATGAGATTGTCATTCAAGATAAGCAGGATATTCGCAATATTGAGGTGAGCTTGGCTTTACACACTAAATATTATAAAGATGTAACAGCGCCTTTAAAGGCTTATAACCAATTAAAACAGATGCAACAACGAGTTGTTTTAAGTCTTTATGGGTTTAAAGAAGAGATTGAACGTTTTTTTGCGATTGTGGATGATCTTGATGCAAATGTAGTATTAGAACTCTCTATTCCTCGTCTGAGAGAGTTTATTAAAATACGGATTTCTCGTTTTCATATATCAGGCAACTTACACGATGTTGTACCGCAGTTAACACTCGATATTAATGGGATAGATGAGAAATGTATAGGTAGCTTGGAGCTTCAATGGTTTTCTTTAGTTAATCCGTCGAATAAAATAGATTTAACTTATTCAAGAACATTACCTCAAGGAGACCTTCCGACTGGTCATCCTGTCACGCGAGTCTTTTGTTGTTCAGAAGATTTGAAATATAAGCCATTAGGATTGATTATTTCCAAAGAGCAGAGCCGTTATAATTTACGCCCTATTCTTGCATTTAATCCAAATGCAATGGCTAAAAGCTCATTTGAAAAAGGAACCATTGAGAGAGCAGTTATTGATTACCATCCTGTTGAAAATACAGGTGCGTTTGATCATGTTTTTCTGGCAATGTTGGAAGACTTAGAGCATGCAGGGTGGCAATATTTTAAAGCATTAGTTGAAGATGCTCCAGATACACTCTCTTTGTCTACTTTTGCAGCATGGAAGATGCTCGTTAAAAATCCAGATCTTTTAACGTTATTATTTTTTAAGCTTAATTTAACCGTTGAGTTTTGTGAGCGCATTCGTAATGAATTAAGTGTTATTTGGGAGGCGATTCCCTTTGAATGTTGGCGTAATGCATGGGGTCTCTATTACTCAAGCTTAAGTGCAAAGCTTGGAGATAACTATAATATTGAAATAATGGTGCCTATTTTTAAAGGATATATAGCGAAATTAACACTTCTGATGCCTGTATTTAACCTTTTAAGAGACTATATTCACAAAGGTACAACAACGGGGTTTTTAGAGCATGATAGTGATGTAGAGGCTTCGCTTAGAGTGCCTAAAAATAATTTGATTGCTGGCAACGACAATCGAACTTGGCCTACTTTTTTGCAACAAGAGTTTGGCTATTGGCTGAAAAACCTAAAAGAAGAGCATATGGTTTTAAGTGAAGAGTTTTATCGCTTTTTAATCTCTTCTGAAGATCCAAGTTATCGTTATTCATCATTAATTTTACCTGTTTATATGGCGGCTATTGCGGCTAATCGTGGAAAATTTTTAGATATTACCGACTTTATTTCGAGTGAAGTCAACCACAATCAATCCGATGAGATTTTAGAAGGATGGATGGAGGAAGCCCCCTATATCAAGAATGAACAAGAGCAACTGATCAAGTTGAAGTTTATTTATCAGCAGATTAGTCATTTTGATTATGAGTGGTATGAAAAATGTTTCCATTATGCATTGGCAGATTTGTTAGCAAGTTAATTATACAGCGAGTTTATATTCCATAGTTTTACGATTAATCGAAGGATAGTAATGAAATTTTATCAATCTCTTATTGATCAGAGTATTCATAGGACGCGGGAAGCGACATTAGGTACATTAAAAATCACAAATCCGGCATTACGGAAACATTTAGATCAAACATTAACGGCTCCACTTGGCAGTAATGAAAGTTATTTTGCTGCGCCAGTATTTGAGCAAACGTTTGGTTGGAAGCCTGGTAATAAACAGTTTAAAGAGCTTGAAGACAAGCCATTTTGCAAATCGTTTTTAAACGTTTTGGCTAAAGCAAACAATTACGGGTTTGATGGGGATATGTATCCTTATGAGCATCAGCTTAAAGCATGGGATGCATTAACGGATAACATACCCAAGTCAGCGATTATTACAAGTGGCACAGGCTCTGGGAAAACTGAGTGTTTTATGATGCCGATTCTAAATGACTTGGTATCTGAATATGAAAATAATCGAGGGAATAAACTGAAAGGTGTTAGAGCATTATTCCTCTATCCTCTTAATGCCTTGATTAACTCTCAAAAAGAACGATTGGATGAGTGGACAAAACCCTATCAAGAGGGGGTGCGTTTCTGTTTATATAATGGGAATACGATTGAGAGAAAGCGCTCGGTAAGTAATGAGCAGAAAGAGACACCCAATCAAATTTTATCTCGTGAGTTACTGCGTGAAGAACCCGCACCTATTTTGTTAACCAATGCCACCATGCTTGAATATATGCTAGTGCGCCAACAAGATGCGCCGATTATTCAGCAGTCGAAAGAAAATAAGACATTGCGTTGGATTGTATTAGATGAGGCGCATACATATATTGGTTCACAAGCTGCAGAAATTGCCTTGTTATTGCGTCGAGTGGTTTTGGCTTTTGGGGTTGAACCGAAAGATATTCGGTTTGTTGCTACATCCGCAACGATTGCAGGAGATGACTCAGAGAAAGAGTTAAAGGCCTTTTTAGCGAATTTAGCAGGCGTGGATCCATCACAGGTAGTTGTTATTACTGGTGAGCGTGAATGGGACAAGCTTGATCATATAGAGCTTGATAATCACCAGGATTTAGAGCAGATTTTAGCCATTGATCCAGAGTCGGAGATTTCTGCGGAGCGATTTGAAGCTTTAGCGTCCAATTATTTGGCTCGTAAGTTACGGGCATTAATTGTTGATGGCGATGAAGGAAAGCCTTGGCATTTAAATGATTTAGTTCGTTTATTAGACGATCAACTTGAGGGAAGTCAATCAGCTCGTCAGCAGACGCTTTTAAAGTGGATTGATCTTATGACGGGAACGTTTGCTAGCCAAGATTCAGATGCTTTTTTAAAAGTAAGAGCTCATTTTTTTCAGCGTTTGCTCTATGGTTTATGGGCGTGTATCGATCAAAATTGCCCTGATAAGTCGTCATATTTACAAGAAGGATGGCCATTTGGGAATGTTTATACTTTACAACAGGATAGATGTACCTGTGGTGCGCCTGTTTATGAATTAGTTTTTTGTTCAGATTGTCAGACGCCTCATTTATTAGCTGAAGATGTGGGTGGAGTCTTATCGCAACGGACACCATTTATTGAAGATGAGTTTACATTAAACGAAGAGTGGAACGATGAGCTGATTAGGGAAGAGATTGAGGATGTCAGCTCATCAGAGGACAACCAATGGCTAATTGCTTCTATGTCATATAAAAACGATACCTTTTCTCCAATTACTATTGATTTGGAGTCAGGCGAACTCGGCATTGTTCAATGTGATAAACCGCTTGATATCTTATTTAAGCCTCGTATGGGGGCTGAGTGTGTTGGTTGTGAGAAAGAATCAAAACCTGGTAAGGATTTTTATCGGGCTAATTATTTAGCTGCTCCTTTCTTTTTGCCTCACGTTATACCTACGTTGTTGGAATATTGCCCTGATGCAGAAAAAGAAGACTCAGGTAAATCGCCACTTCGCTTGCCAGCGTTTGGTAGAAGATTGATCACTTTTACCGATAGTCGACAGAATACCGCAAGACACACGGTTAAAATGCAGCAAGAAGCAGAGCGATCGCGTACTCGTGGCGCTATCTATAAAATCACTCAAAACTATCAGCCAGAGAGTGGTTACGATCCAACAACGCTCGCTATTCTTAAAGAGCATAACTATGAGCACTATTTATCAATTCTTCAGAACACCCCTAAATTGAGTTGGGGTGATTTACGAAAAGAATTAAGCGATCTGACAGACTTTAAGTATCAGATGATCAAAGATAATCGTGGAGTATTTGAACGAGACAACGAAGTAACAGATCTGTGTCAGTTGATGATGGCTCGAGAATTGATGCATCGTCCCAAATTTGCTAATAGTTTAGAGACCCTTGGTATTTTACAAACTATTTATCCAAAGATTGATCACTTAACTGAAGTTCCAGAATATTGGAAAGAGACAAAGATTGTTAATGGATTAAATAAAGGAAAAGCACTTACTTTAAGAGATTGGCAAGATTTTCTCTATTATTGTATTGATTTTCATATTAGATCACGGATTGTGATTAATTTGAGTTTTGAAATAGTGCGCTGGTTGGGAATGCATTCGTATCCAACATATTTAATAGCCGTTGATAATCCTAATCCGGCCGATAATAAGATTAAGCGTTGGCCACAAATTGAAGAAAAACAATATATTAGTGTTCTACCTAGACTGCTATTGATGGTAACGGGGCTAGACAGTAAAAAATCAACTGATCGAGATAAGATTAACCATTGGCTTAAAGTTGCTTGGAATTTTTTAGTAAAAAATGACTATTTAGTACGCAAAGATTATGGATTTCAACTTCCTTTAGAATCGATGCATTTTGATTTAGTGCAAAATCCGTGGTTATGTCCTGTAACAAATACTTTTCTTGCGCGTACATTTCAAGGAATTTCACCATATACAACTTCAAAAATGATCGAATCTGGGGATTATCTGTGTGAGCAGAAAGTGATGCCCGATTACAAAACATTAATCGCAGATGATCCAAGTGAAATAGTAACAGAGCGTGAGCAAATTCGGCAGAAGGCCAAAATAGATGAAGCTATCGCATCTTCACGCAGGGAGGGTTTTTGGAGTAACCTAAACGACTCAGTCGTCGAGGGTGGATTTTATTACCGTGCAGCTGAGCATTCCGCCCAGCAGTCAGCAGAAACATTACAGCGTTACGAAAGTGATTTTAAGCGCGGTGAATTGAATGTTTTAAACTGCTCAACGACCATGGAGATGGGGGTTGATATAGGAGGGATTTCAGCGGTTGTTATGAATAATTTACCTCCACATCCAGCTAACTATCTACAGCGTGCAGGACGAGCAGGGCGTCGTAAAGAGAGTCGATCGATTGCCTATACGTTATGCAATAATAGTCCCCATAATTTAAGAGCATTTAAAACGCCTAAATGGGCTTTCGAGACAATTATAGCGGCACCCAATATTACGTTAAGTTCTGATCGAATTGTTCATCGTCATGTTAACTCGTTACTTTTATCTCTGTTTCTAAATGAACATTTAAAAACGGGGGAGGATAATACTCGATTAAATTTAGTCTGGTTTTACACCGAAAATGGTGATAATTGTCCGGCCAACCAGTTTCTTGTGTTTTTAAAAGATACTGTTAAAAAGGATGAGAAAACGAAAGAGATGGTGAGTGACTTAGTTAAAGGTACGAAGTTAGAACATCTATCACTTCATGATATTACGGAGAGATCAGTTAAAGATTTTGAGGTTATTAAGCGAAGTTGGCTAGATGAGCATAAAAAAATAGAGGACAAACTTAAGAGAGTGACCTCTAGGCAAGATGATGCTTACCGAGTTGCATTAGAGATTGAAAAATCACGACATGAAAAAGAGTATCTATTAAAAGAATTATCAGCTAAAGCGTTTTTACCCGTTCATGGGTTCCCAACGAATATTACAGCACTGCATACCATGAATATGGAGAGCTATAAGGTGGAGCAACGAGCTAAAAAACGTAGAAAAGAGCGAGGCTTTAACGAGGAGAGAGAGGATAGTCTATTTTCGTTTAAAGGAAATCCAACACGGAATTTAAATATTGCTTTGCAAGAATACGCACCAGGTTCTCAAATCGTAATGGATGGGAGAGTTTACCGCTCAGCAGGTATTAGCCTTGAGTGGCAACGGCAAGGCGTTGTAAATGAAGAGCAGCAGATTGATCTTTTATGGCATTGTGGGAATTGTGGTGAAGCGGGAATTGAATCAAAAGCGTATACGAATAATGAAGGTATAATTTGTACGAATTGTTCGGCAATTGTTCAAACGAAACAAAAACTACTAAAGCCGGGAGGGTTTAGAGTCGATTTCTTTGAATCAACGACCAATGATATTAGTCATAGGGAGTACATTAGACAGATGCCGCCCGTGGTCAGATTAGATGCTCTAGAGATCTCTCTTCCCGATAAACAATGTGGTCATATTCGTTTTGGGCACGAGGGTGAAATTATCTACTCTAGTGCAGGTAAGAACGGGCATGGCTATGCTATTTGTTATGAGTGTGGTCGTGGTGAATCTATGGTTGATGAAGGCCAAATGCCCGAATTATTTAAAGCAGGTGGACATCACAAACCATTAGGAGGAGGGGTTGATAAAGCGGATAAAGAGGCGACCTGTAGTAATGAGCGTGTCTGGCAAAACGTCTATTTAGGCTATTCAGTGCATACAGATGTCTTTGAGCTTTATTTGAAAAATCCTAAAAATGGTGAGTATCTTGTTGTAGAGCAAGATGGTGCAGCGAATAATCAAGTAATTGCTCGAACAATTGCCGTTGCCCTAAGAGATCTCTTTGCAGAGCATTTGGGAATTGCGGCAAAAGAGATGGGCTTTAGTATTAAGCAAAATCGTCAATCAAAAGGTGATGCTCGAAGATGGGTGATTCAGATTTATGATAGTGCCGCTGGAGGAGCAGGATTTGTTACAACAGTCGCGAGAGATATTGACCAGATATTGATGCGCTTAAAGAACAAGCTTGAGTGTTCAAGAGGGTGTCAGAGCGCTTGTCCATTTTGTTTAACCGCAACTGATAACTTTGTAGAAAGTGAAGAGATTAATCGCCTAAAAGCGTTGGAATGGCTAAACGAGACGGCGTGGCTGTCTTATCTTGAGTCGAGTTTAGAAGCCTCTAGTGATCACCATAAGTATCGATTTTATCCAGGAAGTGCTTTTGAGTTTGTTTTGCTTGGATTACAACGTCAGAATACTCAAAACACTACCGCTAAGCTTAGATTATTTTTACCAGAATCGAAGAGTGAATACGCTTTAGATCATCCTAAATTTAAGCAGCAATTATTTAATTGGCTCTATGAAGGTATTGAGGTTACGGTAGTAATTCCTCAAGATCATGCATTAAGTGAAGAAGAAATATCTCTCTTAAATGAGGTCGTTGCTTTTGGTATTAAGGTTGCGATGGTTGCAATAGAAGATGCGGTGGTTGATGGAAATTATATCGCGTTAGAGTTGAGCCGCTCAGAGAATGATACTGCATTAACGTTGTTAACTAAAAATCCTGAAATGATTTTACCAGGTGATTTTTGGTTGTTGCCAACGACTGAAAATAGCTGGTTGAGTACGGAAAAAGCATTAACGTCTATCCAACATTTTGAATTGCAAAAGAGTACCGATAAGCGTTCAGAAGGTCAGTATATTGAGTTTACAGATCAGGCCTTTACATGTGAATTGAGAGGTTTTTCAGATGTATTTGCATCATTATTGGAGGAAAATGCTCCCGTTCGCTTTAAGCAACTTAAAGAGGAAGGCATTAAATCCATTGCATATTATGATCGATATTTTCATTCTCCTTGGTATCTGATATTAGCAACGCAGTTACTATCGTCACTTGGTGTTGAAAATGGCACATTAGAATCTATAGAAATTCATACCTTAGAGCCCAATTATGATGGGCGTTATCGACAAGACTCTATCTCAATCACCCATAATTGGCCAGAATCAATGCCATTAGAAAACGTTTTAGGAACTTGGTTGGATGAAGTGTTCAGTCCGAAGCAATTAACTAACATTAAAGTTTATGATTCGAGAAGTCATTTGCAGCATGGAAGAGAATTGCAAATTGTAACGAATCAAGGAAGTCAATTTACGCTCTTTTTTGATCAAGGAATGGGGTTTTGGAAGCCTAAATGTCTCTATCGTGATGATTACTATTTAAAAATTGATAGTGATAATATTCAAGAAACACTTGTTGCGTTGATGCATAAAATGGCCAGAATTGATGTAAGAACTGAGGGTAAAAAGAGCTATATGGTGTTTATTGACAAGGATAATATTTAAAACGCAATGATTTGAAGTTAAAGTCAGAGTTCTTTCAATTATTAACGCATAGATATGTATGCTAGAGTATCTATGTGTTAATAAACATTAGGAAGAAAAATGAAAAAAGTTTTAATAGTGGGTGTTTTAACGTTATTGACGATATTTGCTTATGGTCAATCCTATACAATGACTCCAAGTGGAGATTATGTTGCTGGAGATAGTTATACTTTAACTCCAGATGGGAATTATGTCAGTGGTGATAGTTACACTCTCACTCCGAATGGAGATTACGTTAGCGGCGATAGTTACACACTGACGCCAGATGGTGATTACGTAGGGGGAGATTCTTATACTTTAACTCCCGATGGTGATTATGTAGGGGGTGATGACTATATGTTAACCCCAGATGGTAATTACATCGGCTATTAACGAAAAAATTATTATCCTGCTCTTTAGGGTAGGATTTTTTATGAAAAACTTAAAATAACGTCTCTGTAACGCTAACGTAACACTAATATTGTTACGTAAAATATGATAAAAACCTGGCAATAATGAGCGCTTTGAATGATTATTCTCTCTCCGTAACGCGGTAACGCCATATTAGGAGGTATAGGGATAGGTTTATAGCGCTATAAAAAGAGTTCATGCCCCAGTGGGGCACGTGTTGTATAGATTAGTCTAATAGATCGGCTAGTTCGGTTGCGGTGGGGTTGTAATAGATCATTAAAGAACTTGGATCTCGGTGCCCAATCATTCGAGCAAGATTTAGAACATCGAGTTTTTGAGCTAGGCGGGTAATGGCTTCATGGCGAGTGTCGTGAAATGTTAAGTTTTGGATATCCGTTTTCTCTCTGACATATTTGGCAAAAAGCGCGCTAGCCGCAGTTGGATGAGTGTTAAAAACTGGTCCTGATTTTTCAGGTCGCAGTGTTTTAAGCAGGGAGCGGGCTGTTGACGAAAGAGGAACGTCACGTCGATCACCATTTTTTGTATCAACCAAAGTGCAGTATCGTTGTGAGAAGTTAACATTAGCCCAATCTAGATTAATAATTTCACCTAATCGCTGTTCTG
This sequence comes from Lysobacteraceae bacterium, assembly GCA_012513365.1. Taxonomy (GTDB): domain Bacteria; phylum Pseudomonadota; class Gammaproteobacteria; order Cardiobacteriales; family Wohlfahrtiimonadaceae; genus CALZBJ01. The sequence goes on along the minus strand of JAAZCI010000220.1, from coordinate 126 downwards.
GTCTAATGAAGGTGGACACTCTAATAGAGGATAATATATCCTATTGATTATTGGAGTTATTATGAATAAAAAAAGAAAGTATACCCGCTATTCCGCGGAGTTCAAGGATGAGGCTGTGGCATTGGT
>JAAZCI010000219.1 GCA_012513365.1 Lysobacteraceae bacterium | reverse complement strand
TAACGCCGGCTTTGTTTTGTTTTAAAATGGACATGATTTGCGAATCTGTAAATTTTGATTTCTTCATAGTTAATTCTCCTAGATAAATGATACGAGAAAATTCTACTTATAGTCGGTATTATTTTTAGGGGGGATTACACTTACAGATAGTGACCTACAAGAATTACTATATGGCTTTAATGGTTCTTCAAAAGAATTATTAGAAAAACTTGCTCACGACATTATTAATTTCAAGTAGAAAATTAAAAGAGAAGCTTGTAATTTTTTAATTCCCAAAAGAATATCGATCATAAGTATTGAATCTAATGATTTTTCTATGGCTAATGGGATCACTGTATTTGAGATTTTATATTAATGAGATCATGTTATATGAGATTTTTAGTTAAATTGTAAACTTCACTATTGATGACATACCGCTAGAAACCACAATTCTTCGTTTCACGATATATGAGATTCGACAGAAATTGATCTCTAAACGCCCTAGGTGACTCACGTTTCCTAGGGCTTTTTTATTACCGATGGAAAATAGTTCACTAAATGCTTAAATGATTTGAAACCTGTTTCGAAAGCACCTATCTTGGTAGAGGCTTTTTTGACGAAGCGATACTAATAACAGACTCGATCAGCATTAAGACTTAAGGATGAGAATTTTTAGATGAAAAAACAGGGTTTAACGCCATCGAAAGGGTGGTATTTTGGCTGGAATATTGTAATGGCCGCCTCACTGTTGACGATGATCACCGTCGGGATGCGCATGAGTATTGGCCCGTTTGTGATTCCGATGAGTGAAGGGCTTGGGGTGACGCGGAGTTGGGTAGCGGGCGTGGTGGCAATTGGAATGCTCTTTTATGGGATTGGAATGCCGATTGCCGGTTATTTTGTGGCTCGTCGTGGGACACGATTTGTGCTGATTATTGGCGCGATTTTAGTCTCGATTTCGCTGCTTGGAACGATTTACGCCACCAATACTTGGCTCTTTACCTTCTTTTACGGAATCTTACTCTCGATGGGACTCGCGTTCACCAGTCCCGTGGCGTTTACTCAGCTGATTAGTCGTTGGTTTATTAAACGCCGTGCGATGGCCTTACTCTTTCTTTCAACAGGCTCGATGGCGGGAATTGCCATTATGACGCCACTCTTTACTGCGATGATTAAGCAGGTGGGTTGGGAGAATACGATGCTCGGCTATGCCGCCGTTTTTGCCGGATTAACCTTGCTTGTGGCATTTACTGTGGTGCGAGAAAACCCGCCAAAACATGCCGATCTTTACGGGGCTGATATTCCGCAAGAGGTAACCAATGAGAGCATTAAAGCGCAAACCCCGCCGGCACTGAGCTTTCGTGAAGTGTTAAAAACGCGTCCGTTTTGGCAAATTTGCGCAGGTGTTTTTGCTTGTGGTTTTAGTATGAATCTTCTTGGAACCCATGCGGTGCCGATGTTGGTGGATCATGGATTTTCCAAAGAGGTGAGCTCGTTTGGCATTAGTCTGATCGGCTTTGTGGCAATGTTTAGCACGGTGATGATCGGGCGAATCGCCTCTCGTGTGGAGCACCGGTATATTTTAAAGATGATCTATCTTGTCCGCGGGATCGCCTTTTTATGTTTAGTGTCGGTAATGACGCCGCTGCAACTCTACATTGTCACTATTATTGGTGGGCTTGTCTGGGCAGGAAATATGGGGCTTTCATCGAGTATGCTGGCGGATCTGTATGGTGCGAAAATGGTGGGAATGCTCTATGGATGGGCCTTTTTAGGCCATCAAATTGGTGCAACGCTGAGCACGTGGCTTGGCGGTTGGGGCTATGAGCGTTACGGGACGCACTGGATTGCCTTTGGTGCCGCGGGCGCGCTCTTGATTTTGGCCTCCATGATTTCGGTGCGATTACCTAAGCGAACGGATTATCGCACGGCCGTTATAGGTAAAAAATAACTTATATAAAATCATAGGTTATTTACACTGCTTAACAATTGTCTGTTTATTGCTCAAAGCCTCCGTAATTGGGGGCTTTTTTGTGGCTAAAAGTTAGGTTTATTATACCTAAAATGGTCTTTTCTTTACATATATTGATAATTGGAAAACGATTACAGTTGTAATCTATTTATCGACAAGATTAAAATTAGTAATCTGTGAGATTGTTACAAAATGCACCAATATGCAAGTTTTATGGCGGTTTTTGCGGTAAATCCGTGTAAAATTGAGCAGTTTTGGACAATATTTTTCAAACTCTACGATTACTAATGGTCGCTCGATGGGTTATCATCGGGCGGTAAATAATAATCGCATACCATGCTTTGTCGATAAAATCATGTTGACAATTATAACAATATGAATCACAATCATGACCATACAGTTTATGTTAAGAATTGTAAGCAATATATCATTAACTTTGACTCAATAATTGATGAAGGAATTATCGGATTATGTGTGAGAATGAAAAAGAGCTGATGGATTGTGTTTGTAAAGATTTAGTGGAGAATGTGGGCAACTTCATGCGTCGTTATACGCACCAGTACTTAGCGCAAAGCTATGCAATCGACGAGAAAACAGCGTCTCGCGAAGAATTGCAGAAATATAAATTAGATATCCAGCAGATTGCTCAAAACTCGCTTAAAGAGATGGAAGAGTGGATGGATAAGTATCTCTGGAAGGAGTAATCAGCTCAAAAGCAGTCAGGTCTCATCTTGATCGATGGAGGAGTCACGATCGAGATGAGTTGCTTTAATGTAAACGAATTATAAGAATTCTAAAGGACGCAATTTGTTCAGCCTTATTTTTGTCTTAGGGGGCGTGGGCGGATTATGAGTAGATACGAAGAGATCTCAATTAATCCCCATGTTAAGAGTCATAGCATTTGTAATCGCATGATTCAGTTCGCAAGTTTAGAGATGATTTCTCATCATCTACACGAATTAGACGTGCGTCTTGAACGCATTCAGCATGATATTGGGCAGGTTGGAGCGGCGTATTTGAGCCGTCTTGCAACGCATACTCACGAGACGTTGGTGGAATCGTACCGCGATTTGATGCATAAAAATGAGATACTTAATGAATTAATGGGGCAGGCAGCCTCAATTTATGAGACGAGTCTCGCCAATCCATTTCACTCAAGACGCCAGCGTAATCAATGGCTTCATGTGGAGGTGGCGGCGCGAAAAGCGACGATGCGGAAGATCTATCAAGCCTTTAGCGACTATGCTGAATATACCGAAACGTTGCTCTATTGGCGCATCGGGGTGACCTCAGAAAAGCGTGAATATAAATACTCAATTTTTGATGGCAGTCTCTTGATGAAGAAGGCCTTCTCAGTAGAATCGCTCGATGTGAAGCGCTATCTGCTCGAATTTGACCGCGTATTTTCAAGGCTCTATCAGATTCG
>JAAZCI010000024.1 GCA_012513365.1 Lysobacteraceae bacterium | reverse complement strand
CGAGCGATGGTGCCGTATGCGTGAGCCAGCCCATTGCGATAAAATCAACGCCGGTTTCCGCAACGCCGCGCACCGTATCAGGATTGATCCCGCCCGAGGCTTCCGTCCGCACCTTTCCTTGACAAAGGGCTACTGCTTCGCGCATCTCATCTAGGGTCATGTTGTCTAATAAAACCAGATCCACACCCACCTCAAGCGCCTCATTTAACTGCTCAAGCGTATCGACTTCCACCTCAAGGGGAATCAGATGCCCCGCCACCTCTTTAGCTTGCGTTAGGGCATTTTTAATCCCGCCGGCAATGGCAACGTGGTTATCTTTAATTAGAATCGCATCATCAAGCCCTAAACGGTGATTGCGCCCGCCACCAGCTCTGACCGCGTATTTTTGGAGTGAACGCATGCCAGGAATGGTTTTTCGGGTACAGGTAATGGTCGCATTCGTACCGGAAACAAGCTCAACCATCTCGCCAGTTTGGCTCGCAATTCCGCTTAAATGGGTTAAAAAGTTAAGCGCGGTGCGTTCAGCGGTTAGGAGTGCTTGGGCATTGCCCGAAACGTCCGCTAATACCGTGCCCGGAGCAACCTTTTCGCCATCATTGACGCGAGCGGTGAATTTGATATTGGGGTCGAGTGCATCGAAGGTTAATCGCGCGAGCGCTAAACCTGCAATGATCCCCGCTTTACGCGCCACAATTTGGAGTGAAGCGGTGGCGCTCGGGTCGATCGTTGCATAACTCGTCACGTCGCCGCGGCGACCTAAATCTTCAAAAAGAGCAAACTCAACATAAGGGCGGAGCAGTAAATCAGGTAGAGGGATTAAATTCTTTTTCATAATGGAGTCTCGTGCTATTTATTTATACTCAAACTGAACATAAATATTATGCTCAACCTGAGCATATGCCGATTAAGCCCATTAGTCAAGATTATTTAGCTTAACGCAAAGAGACTTACCCTTAAGATAAGTCTCTTATGATCTGTGGAGAAAGAAGGGAATCCGCCCTATTGCACTGGCAACTTACTGCCCGAGAGAGAACGCTCAAGCAAAATATCGGGTTTAAAGCGATAGAGTTTTGCCGGACGACCCGGGCCTTTGGCATCAAGCTCGCCAGTCTCTTCGATGAGATCTTGATTGATAATCATGCGGCGGAAATTTTGCTTATGGAGAATAATCCCCGCTAACGCCTCGATGCTCTGCTGTAATTGGAGCAAGGTAAATTCGGGGGGCATCAATTCAAAGATCACCGGACGATATTTAATCTTCGCCCGCAAACGCGCAATTCCTGAAGCAACAACGCGGCGATGATCGTGTTTCATCATCGCGCCGACATAATGAGGAGGAGCGAGTTTATCATTAAACGCGGGCGATTCAGGCACAAATCCCACCTCGTAGAGAAGCTCGTAACGCTGGAGCACATACTCCTCATTCCACTCAAATCCATCGAGTCCCCAACACATATTGATGCGCTGATGACGACGGCGTTTTTCTTGCGCATTCGCCGCCCGTTCAGCCCACGCAAAAAGAGGCGGAATAAAGTGCGTATCGATCCAATCCGGGCGGCCTTGCCGATGATCTTCCCATGGAAAATAGAGATACCAGCTCTTCCATTTTGCCTGAAAATCGATCAATTCAACCTCTTCTCGTACCAGCCCTAAATAGCCGATATAGATGAGAAAATGCCCTTTTGAAGTGGTTCGATGGGTATCGACAAAAGTGTAGAGTTGCTCGACGTAGCCTAACGGTTGATGAGTCTGTTTTTCCACCCATTCGCGCACGCCCGCCTGCAATGAACTGTGAATCGGCGTCAAAGGACCACTCGGTAAAAAAGTCCCCTTCTCCACCGTCAATACCTTCGCCTCATTATCCGAAACTGCCACAAGTACTGCCGCAAGTTCCGTCGTTCCCTCTTCTCTCTCAACCAATGTCGCTGTGCTCCCAATCTAACTAAACATGCTTTGATTATATATAAAAATGCGATCGGTGGCAGAAAATGCGTGATGATCCATACCGAAGTGGTGATTTTCCTCAACATTCGTGTGCTCAAAATAAGGGTTGCAATCGCAATAATCAGTGATATAGTGAAAAAGCTCGAATCTTATTGAGAGAGATGGAGGGAATTGGCCCTGCGAAGTCTCAGCAACAGGCGCTTTGCGTACTGTGCTAAATCCAACAGATCGCCCGCAATTGCACGGTCTGAGAGATAAGAAGACCTTTAGTTTGTTAAAGCTCTTCTTGGATCAGGAAGAGCTTTTTTACGTCTTAAGATTCACAAATTCAATTACTTAAGCCATTTTACAAACGACGAGGTTTTTATGAAATCACACGACACATTATTGCAAGAACTCAATCATTGGTATCGCCATCAGCCAACCTCTGAATGCGCTGCCATTTTGCGCGCCTTAGCGCTTGCCGATCTCAAAGAAGAGCTCGCACACGGTCACATCGAGCAAACCATCGCCCCACAGAGCGATCGCAATAAAAATAACGAACAATCGAAAGGAAAAAGGACTGGAGCATGAGCGTATTAGAGCAATTAGAAGCGATTGCCGCGAAACGGATTTTAATTTTAGATGGTGCTATGGGCACCATGATTCAAAAAGAGAGGCTCGAGGAGGCGGACTTTCGGGGCGAACGTTTTGCCGATTGGCATAAAGATTTAAAGGGCAATAATGACCTCTTAAACCTCACCCAACCGCATATTATCAAGGCCATTCACGAAGCTTATTTGGAAGCGGGCGCGGATCTAATTGAGACCAATACCTTTAACGCCACCTCGATGTCGATGACCGATTACGGCATGGAAGAGTTTGTCTACGAGATCAATTTTGAAGGAGCAAAGCTCGCCCGTTTGGCTGCGCAAAAATTTAGTACCGCTGCCCATCCCCGCTTTGTCGTTGGAACGCTTGGCCCCACCTCAAAAACCGCGTCGATCTCCCCTGATGTCAATGATCCGGGCTTTCGTAACACCACCTTTGATGCGCTGGTTACGGGGTACACGGAAGCAATTAATGGGCTCATTGATGGCGGCTCTGATCTCTTAATGGTGGAGACCATCTTCGATACACTCAACGCAAAAGCGGCGATTTTTGCCATCGAATCGGTATTTGAAGCGCGAAATATCACCCTTCCGGTCATGATCTCTGGCACCATCACCGATGCCTCAGGACGCACCCTTTCAGGCCAAACCACCGAAGCGTTTTACAATTCGCTTCGCCATATTCAACCCTTCTCCATCGGGCTTAACTGCGCCTTAGGGCCGGATATGCTCCGTGGTTACATCGCCGAGCTTGATCGCATTTCAGAATTTCGTCTTTCCGCGCACGCAAACGCAGGTCTCCCAAATGCTTTTGGGGATTATGATCTCGGCGCCAATGAGATGGCGAGCGAGATGAAAGAGTGGGCCGAATCGGGCTTTTTAAACATTGTCGGCGGCTGTTGTGGCACAACGCCTGAGCATATCGCCAAAATTCGCGAACTTGTAGCAGGATTTGCCCCAAGAGCGCCCAAAGTGATTCCAAAATCGCTCCGATTATCGGGGCTTGAAGCGTGCAATTTAACTGCGGGTGAATCGCTGTTTGCGAACGTTGGCGAACGCACCAATATCACCGGATCCGCTCGCTTTAAGCGTCTGATTAAAGAGAAAAACTATCACGAAGCCCTCGAAGTTGCCCGCGATCAAGTGGAAAATGGCGCGCAAATTATCGATATCAACATGGACGAGGGCATGCTCGATTCAAAAGAGGAGATGGTCACCTTTTTAAATCTGATCGCCTCTGAGCCCGATATCTGCAAAGTCCCCATTATGATCGACTCCTCAAAGTGGGAGATTTTAGAGGCGGGCTTAAAATGCATTCAAGGCAAAGGAATCGTCAATTCCATCTCAATGAAAGAGGGCGTGGAAGAGTTTAAAGCGCATGCACGGTTGGTGAAAAAGTATGGCGCTGCCGCTGTAGTGATGGCGTTTGATGAATCCGGGCAGGCCGATAATTTTGCGCGCCGGAGGGAGATTTGCGAACGCGCCTACCGCATTTTAGTCGATGAAGTGGGCTTTCCGCCGGAAGATATTATTTTCGACCCAAACGTCTTTGCCGTTGCCACCGGAATCCCCGAGCACGATCGCTACGGGCTCGACTTTTTAGACGCGGTAGAATGGATTCGCAAACACCTGCCCTATGTACATATCTCCGGCGGGATCTCCAATGTGTCGTTCTCATTTCGCGGGAATAATCTCGTTCGTGAGGCGATTCACGCCGTCTTTCTCTATCACGCCATTAAACGCGGACTGTCGATGGGGATTGTTAACGCAGGCCAGCTCGCGATCTATCAAGACATTCCCGAAGAACTTAAAACCGGCATTGAAGATGTGCTCTTTAATCGCGACCCGGATGCCGGCGAGCGTCTCCTTGAGATTGCGCAAAAATATCATGGTGAAGGCGGAAAACGCAAAGAAGAGGATCTTGCATGGCGCGAGCTTCCCATTGGCGAGCGCCTCACCTACGCCCTTGTGAACGGCATCGATGGATTTATCGAGGATGACACTGAACTCGCCCGGCAAAGTTTTAATCGCCCCATTGAAGTGATCGAAGGCCCGTTAATGGAGGGCATGAATGTCGTTGGTGATCTCTTTGGCGATGGAAAAATGTTCCTCCCGCAGGTGGTGAAATCCGCGCGAGTGATGAAACGCGCCGTTGCCTATCTCGTGCCATTTATTGAAGAGGAGAAAGCGCGCTCGGGCGATACCAGTCAATCAAATGGCAAAATCCTGATCGCCACCGTTAAGGGCGATGTACACGACATTGGGAAGAACATTGTCGGCGTTGTCCTGCAGTGTAATAACTTTGAGGTGATCGACATGGGCGTGATGGTTCCAACGCCGGATATTATCGAACGCGCTCTTGCGGAAAAGGTGGATGTGATCGGGCTTTCCGGCCTTATTACCCCCTCGCTTGAAGAGATGGTCGGCTTTGCCAAAGAGATGCAACGTCGCGGGCTCGATATCCCAGTGATGATCGGTGGCGCGACCACTTCGCTTGCCCACACCGCCGTTCGCATTGCACCCCATTACGATCATACCGTTATCTATGTGCGCGACGCGTCTCGCTCTGTGGGGGTGGCGCAATCGCTCATTAGTCCAGAGCTTCGAGATGATTTTAAGGCAGAAATTAAAGCCGACTACGAAAAACGGCGCGAGGCCTATCTTGCCCGTCAGCGTGATATTAAATTGATCCCGTTTAAAACGGCGGTTGATAATCGATTAGCCCTCGATTTTGATGCAGTGAAAACGCCGAATCGGCTGGGCATTTTTGAGATTGAAGTGCCGTTAGATACACTCCTTCCCACCATTGACTGGACACCCTTTTTCGCCTCATGGCAGTTAAAAGGGAAATTCCCCAAGCTGCTCGATGATCCCATTATTGGGAAAGAGGCACGGAAAGTACATCAAGATGCACAAGCGATGCTCAAGCGCATTTTGACGGAAAAATGGCTCACCGCGAAAGCTGTGATCGGATTTTTCCCCGCTAAAAATGCCGGCGAAAGCACCATTTTATATACCGATGATTCCCGAAAAACCGAGCTCACCCGCCTCCATCATCTTCGCCAACAGACCGAGCGCCCCAACGGCATGCCCAATCGTTCGCTCGCGGATTTTATTGGTGATCACGATTATATCGGCGCCTTTGCCTGTACGTCCGGCATCGGAATCGAGCCCTATATTGAGGCGTTTGAAGCGGATAATGATGACTATAGCGCCATCATGCTTAAAGCGCTCGCCGACCGGTTTGCCGAGAGTTTTGCGGAATATCTCCATCTTCAGGTAAGGAAAAAGTATTGGGGCTACGCGAGCGATGAAACCCTCGATAATGAGGCACTCATTCGTGAAGAATACAGAGGCATTCGCCCCGCACCCGGCTACCCCGCCTGCCCCGAACATACGGAAAAGGCCACTCTTTGGGAGCTATTAGAGCCGGATAAACGCATCGGCATGACACTCACCGACAGCTTCGCCATGAACCCGCAATCATCAGTCTCCGGTTGGTATTTTGCCCACCCCGACGCGCACTATTTTGGCGTCGGCAAGATCGGTCGCGACCAAGTCAAAGATTACGCCAAACGCAAAGGCTGGGATCTCAAAACCACCGAAACCTGGCTCGCCCCGAATTTAGGATATGAGCCAGAGGAGTAACAGCAAGAAAGGATATTAATCATTGTGTTAATATTCTTTTTTTATATCTGTTTACTATAGGAATTAATTAAAAATCAAGAAGGCTTCACCTGCCTCAACCATCGATCAAGCGCATTACTAAAATCTTGGCGATCTTTTTGGCTTAAGGGATCGGGGCCTTTGGTTTGGATGCCGCTTGAGCGTAGGGTTTCGTTGAAATCACGCATGGTGAGTTTTGCGTCAATCGTGCCTTTATCGTAAAAGTATCCGCGGGGATTGAGCGCACACCGCCCTTTTCGAGTACGTCACTCGCGAGGGGAATATCAGCGGTGATGACAAGGTCGCCCGCGTTCACGCACTCCACAATTTTATTATCGGCCACGTCAAATCCTTGGAGCACCTGCATTGATTTAAGATAGCGCGATGGCGGTACTTTAATCCATTGATTGGCGATCAGCGTGGTGAGCACTTTTTCACGATTGGCGGCGCGAAAAAGAATCTCCTTAATCACATTTGGAATGGCGTCCGCATCGACCCAGATCTGCTTCATAATCGTTATATTCCTCTAAAATAGGCCCTCTATTATAGAGGTTTTTTAATATTAAACCTTAAAATAGACTCGGCTGAATCGGATCAAACGGGACATTTTGCCGCTCAAGCCAATTGCGTAATACGCTAAGAAGATACTCAATCTCCGCCGGCGACAATGCTTCCCCGGGCGCAATTCCATGCCATTTTGCTAAGCATCCCCGGCAACAACTTCCCGTTGCGTGTTGCGCGATAAAGATGGGATGCCCCTTCATCGGTGTTTGAGACCCATCATTTTTCGGTGATTTAGGCGCAAGACGCGTCTCTAAAAACTGCCGTCCCTCTAATAAAATAAGCTCAATACCCTTATTTTTAAGCTGTTCGCGCTCGCCCTCATGAAGATGAAAACGGCTTCGAAACGTAGAGCGCTCTAACACGGTAAAAAGGGCTGGGAGATTTCGCATGGGATATTTAAATCACTCAAAAGGGATAATAAGGAAGACCATCAGTTTAACGCAATGGCAGCGTTCATCCTAAATTTACAGCACAAAAAACCCCAACCATTTATGTATGATTGAGGTTTGAAACTGATTAAATCGCTCAATAGATGAGCATTTCTCGGATCATTAGCGAACGATGAGTACGTCACAACGTGCGTGGCGAACGGTACTTTCAGACACTGAACCGATGATGAAGCGTTCGACCATGCCTAAACCGGTTGCGCCGACGATAATGAGATCAACTTTCTCTTTCGGTGCGATGGTTTTAGCAATCAGTGCGCGAGGTGAGCCGTATTCGATCACTTTCTCCACCTTGTTAACGCCCATATCTTCCGCTTTATCTTCATATTTTTCTAACAGCTCTTCAGCACTTTCGCGCGCGTGTTTTTCAACGGTGCGACCATAGGCAGCTGCAATGGGATACGCTTTGATATCGACAACGTGGACTAAAATTAACGTAGAGTCACTCTCTTTTGCGACTTCGACGGCTTTTTTGAATGCTTTTTCTGCCGCTTCTGACCCGTCAATTGCGATTAAGATACGTTCATATTTTAAACTCATTAATCTCTCCTCCTAAGGGCTGTAAAGAATTGTTTACACCCTCACTATAGCGCATTTTCGGCAGAATAAAAATCAATCCTCTAATAAAAAAAAGAAAGTTGAATTTTATCAATACAAATATTTTGTAAAGGCTAAAAAAGGGCTAATCTTGGCACTTTTCCCGCTTAATAAACCGATTTTTTACAAATCAATACCGATCTAAAACCATCTTAAACACAATTTTTTGCCAACGCTCTATAATCAATATGGCACTCAATGCTATTTCTCAAAAGCACCGTCCATCTTTATGACTTTTGAGAAAATCTCTTTGTAAAAGGAGAGCGCAATTCGCTGAAAAGCGTTGTGCATGGAAGAGGTAACATGCCAAATGCCTCCTCCACCTTGTCTATCACTTTAAAAAAAGCTAAAGCACTCACGCCCAATCTGGTGAGTGCTTTTTTATTGCCTGGTATTAATGAATACGGGATGAAAATATAATATAAGACGGAAAACAAAAATCGTGCCAACTTATGGCGAACCGATCGCTAATTTCAGAAAAATTTAAGATGATTGCGTTAAAGCAACTTTCCCGCAACTTACAATGCATGACTATTGAATTTTATATAATATATTGAGGTTCATTGTTGAATTGGCCGTGATTAAGGCGATTAAGCCAATCCCACCGCACTTGTCGCCCGTGATCGATCACTCCATTAATTGATCAAAAAAGAAAAGCCCTCTACCTAAGTAGCTTACTCTTTAAAATACCGAAATTTTCAGTCTTGCGACACAGATGCGGGGTATGACTCCCCCGATTGAACGAGGTATGTTTCTATTCCACTCCATCAAAATAGAAACGCTGAAATCAATCTGTGCCATAACGATGCTAAAATCCATTTTCGCTACTTGTCCATAAGTAGGGAGCTTACTTGCTCTGACATCTCCAAGGATCATCCTGATCGCTGGGTTATGGCGTAACATGATTGATCTAAAACGTGAGTAGATCACTTTTCAGCTAGAAGATCTTACCAATCCTGCCATAATATGTATAATGCATATATGGACTTAATTAATATAAAAAACGCATTAGACGTGCCGCTTCATCTGCTTAGGTATTTCTATTATGTGGCGAAATATCAGCATTTTACCAAGGCTGCCGATGCGTTAAATATGACTCAGCCACCGCTCTCAAGACGGATTCAACAGCTCGAAGAATCCTTGGGCGTGACGCTCTTTCATCGCACCAATCGAGAAGTGACCCTCACCAAAGCCGGCGAATATCTCCTTGAGGCGAGCACGCGCATGTTCCAAATTTTAGATAAAGATATCGATACGGTGATCCGCATTCATGAGGGGAAATCGGGGATTATCACCCTAGCGTTTACCGGCAGCACGATGCCCAGTCTGCTCCCGCTGATTTTAAAAAAATCCCGCGAATGTTATCCCGATCTTTTAGTCCACGTGCGCCAGCTCACCACAACGCAACAAATTAAAGCGCTCAATAATGGCAGCATTGATTTGGGATTACTCGTGCCCCCGGTGTTTGATCCTTCCATCGAAACGACGCTTATTCGTAAAGAGCCCTATATTATCTGCATTCCGCTCATGCATCCGCTCGCGCAAGAGACCCATATCGCCATTAGCGATCTTAAAAATGAGCCCTTTGTGATGGCGCCTGAATCCGCCGGAAAGGGGTATTATGATGCGGTGATGACCCTTTGCGAGATGGCCAATTTCCGCCCGAAAGTGATGCAAACGGCGCAAGAGCAAACGACGATTGTCTCCCTGGTGGCCGCCAATTTTGGCATCGCGATTGTTCCCGAAGCGACCCAATATTTCCATCATCCCGGCGTTGTCTATCGTTATTTAACGGAGACCGTTTACAACAAAACCGCCATTGCGTGGAATCGCCAGCATCAACTCTCCGACAGTCGTCTCCTTGCCGATCTTATCGTCAAGGAATTTACCCAGCTCAATCCCGGCAATCCCGCCATTACAGACTAATCCAACTAATTTCCATCAAAAGAATCGATCAAGATCAGCCCTTTATAAATTTCGCTTATAAAGCAATCTTTTCGATGGCCCGAAATAGTGCCGATTGAGCCGTAAAACCACCACTCATCCCCGCGCAGATACATTTAAAACTTTAATTGAAAGCCCCGTCCGAATGGAGTCTAATAGATGTTTTTACAAATTTAAGGACTCCTTTACATGTTTAAGTTTAAATTAACCACATGGATCGTGATCGCGCTGGTATTAGGGGCGTTCGTGGGATATTTAAATGATCAATTCTTCCTTCCGGAGCTCAATCCTGCGCTCGACCCGATGGAGGATCCCGCTCATTTAAAACGCCTAGCGCTTGCCGATAATATCTCCATTTTGAGTGAGATGTTTCTACGCTTTATTAAGATGATTATCGCCCCGCTCATCTTCTCAACCTTAGTGGTGGGCATCGCGCGCATGGGAAATATGCAGGTGGTCGGCCGCGTTGGGCTTAAAACGCTCTTATGGTTTGTCGGCGCTTCCTTTGTCTCGATTTTAGTCGGGCTCTTCTTTATCAATCTCTTCAATCCCGGGCAATATTTTGATCCGCACATTTTGGATACCCTCGCCGATCGTGAAACCGGGATCTCCAATGAAGGATTTTCGCTACGTTCCTTTATGCATGAGATCGTCCCGCAGAGCGTTGTGGAAGCGATGGCGACAAACTCCGTGCTTCAAATCGTCGTGTTTTCCGTCTTTTTTGGCATTGCTTGCGCCGCCGTTGGGGAAAAAGCGCGCCGCCTCATTGATGTTATCGAAGAGCTCTCCTTTGTCATTATTAAAGTGACCAGCTATGTGATGAATCTCGCGCCCGTTGCGGTCTTTGCTGCGATCGCCGCCTTAGTGACAAAAGAGGGATTAGTGCCACTCTTAAAGCTCGGGATTTTCATCGGTGAATTTTACTTCTCGCTTGCCATGCTCTGGCTCTTAATGGGCTTTATCGCCTTTTTAATGGTGGGCAAACGCGTCTTCCGCCTGGTGCATTATCTCCGCGAACCGTTTTTACTCGCCTTTGGCACCGCGAGCAGTGAAGCTGCCTACCCAAAAACCTTAGAAGGGATGAATAAATTTGGCGTAAGCAAAAAAATCTCCAGCTTTGTACTTCCCGTCGGCTACTCCTTTAATCTCGATGGATCGATGATGTATTGCGCCTTTGCGGTGATCTTTATCGCCCAAATCGCCGGCATTGATCTAAACTTCGGGACGCAAGTGACGATGTTACTTCTCCTGATGGTCACCTCAAAAGGTATCGCCGGAGTGCCACGCGCAGCGCTCGTAGTGATTGCGGCTACATTAAGCACCTTTAACCTTCCTGAAGGCGGCGTTGCCCTCCTTCT
>JAAZCI010000218.1 GCA_012513365.1 Lysobacteraceae bacterium | reverse complement strand
CTCCTAAACGACGCGTTAAAATAAAGAGACGGCTATTGAGAAGGAGCGCCGAACAGCTAAGCCCGATAATCAGCCCAATCCACACGCCTTCTGCCGCCATCTCGCGCGTCACGCCTAAATAATAGCAGAGCGGAAACGCCACCAGCCAATAGGATGTAACGCTCAGCACCATTGGCACTTTCGTATCTTTCATCCCGCGCAACACCCCATTGGCCGAGATCTGCAATCCATCGGGGATTTGGAAGATGATCGAGTAGAGAATCAATTTTGCGCTTAACGCCACCACCGCCGCCTCATTATTAAAGAGCATCGGCAGATGATTGCGCGCGTAGAAAAGCAGCGAACTGGTTAAAAACATAATGCCCACAATGGTAATCCGCCCCGTATCGCCCATCTGTTTTGCCGCTGGGAAATCACCACGCCCCATGCGTTGCCCCACAAGCGCCGTCAGCGCAATGGCGGTACTAAGCGGAATCATAAAGGTGAGCGAGGTGATCTGCAGCGAAATTTGATGGCTCGCCACAATTTTTTCAGCATAACGCCCTAAAATAAGCCCCGCCGCAGAGAAGATCGCCACTTCCGCAAACATGGTGGCGCCATTGGGGAATCCGATTTTTGCAAGCTCACCAAAGATATTGGTAAAGCGAAATTTGGTACTCATTAAATTAAGGGATTTCAGACGCGGATCAACGCGGGTAAACGCGAGCAGTAACAGAAACATAATCCAGAGCGTCAGCGCCGTGCCTAACCCCGATCCCCACACGCCATAACTCTTGATATTAAGGGGCGCATAGCCATTTACGAGCACATAATTAAGAAAACCATTCACTACAAATCCAACGCCACTGACGATCGTAATTGGAAGCGGTTTTGAGACCCCTTCACACACCGAGCGGAGGCTAATAAAGAGTAAAATTGCCGGCGCGCCAATGCTGAGTGCGCGCAGATATAGCACCGAGCCGGGAATCAATTTCGGGTCGGCATCCACCAAATTTAAAATCCACTCTACGCCAAAATTCATAATCAACACCACGAGCACAATAAGCCCCGCTGCAATGATTAATCCGTTATGCCAAATAGTGGCCACTTCATCGGTTTTTCCCGCCCCAAATTTATGCGCCGACAAGATCGCAATGCTCATCAAAACGCCATTTCCAAAGAGAAATAGAGGGTTCCAAATCATCACGCCTAAGCCCACGGAGGCCTGTACCGCGGTATCAAAATGGCCGGTGATCGCCACATCCGTCGCGCCCATTCCCACTAAAAAAAGCTGAGTAATGAGGATCGGAATCGCAAGCGAGATCAGCGCCTTAAATTCTTCTTTTTTAAAGGGTAACGTCCGTTTCATCTTTCTCCCTTTCCGTCATTATCGGTTCTGAGTTTTTCGAGCGGACATTTTAGTGGATATCCTCTAAAAGCGCGAATAAAAAGCAAATTCTCTAACAATCAGCACTCCGCTTACGATCGATTTACGAGTGATTTCCCTCATGGAGCGCCCGATAGAGTGTCTCCGCAAGAGTAAGATGAATCCCCGGCACTTTAGCAATATCCTCGACACTCGCTTTTTTCAGTGCGTCCAATCCACCAAAATGGGTTAAAAGAGCCGTACGGCGCTTCTCCCCAATGCCGGGAATATTTTCTAGCACCGAACGGCGACGCAATTTATCCCGCTGCGCACGATGCCCTTCGATGGCAAAACGGTGCGCCTCGTCCCGAATTTGTGTGATCAGATGAAAGGCCGGCGTTGTAGGATCGACCTCAATTTGATGTTTATCAGAGAGCCAGATTGTATCAAATCCGCGTTTTTTCCCCTCCGCTTCGGACACGCTAATGAGCGCAACATTGGCAACGCCCAATTCCGCAAAGGTTTCGAGCGCCATCTGCAATTGCCCCTTCCCGCCATCGACAATTAATAGATCGGGAAATTGGTCCTCCTCGCGCTTAAATCGGCGTGTGAGCGCCTGCTTCATCGCCGCATAATCATCGCCCGGCTCAATGCCTGAGATGTTATAGCGCCGATAAAATTTCTTGGTAAACCCCTCATCGGTATAGACCACATTGGAAGCCACGGTGCGCTCACCAAAACTGTGGGAGATATCAAAACATTCGATCCGTTTGAGCGGCTCTTCAAATCCAAGTAATGCCTCAAGCGCCTCTAGTCGGTGCTCAATCGTCGCCCTTCCCGCAAGTTTTACCGCGACCGACTGCTTCGCGTTATTTTCGGTCATCTCAAGCCAGCGCAATTTTTGCTGACGCACCCGATGTTGCAACGTAATCTTACGTTCCGCCACCTCACCAAGCGCATTTTGCAGCCACTCTGACTCGCCCGCCTCAAGCGCGCAATTGATCACAATATTCCCCGGAGGCATCCGATGCTGCCCATAATATTGCATAATAAAACTGGTGATAATCTCACTCTCTTCGGTATCCTCAGGCACCATCGGAAAATACGCCCGCGTCCCTAAAACGCGCCCATCGCGCACCGTCATCACTTCAACGGCGGTAATTTCCGCCTCTTCATAAAGCGCCATAAGATCGAGCGATTCATGAGTTCCTTCAATAATATTGGAGCCTTGAATCTCATGAATGTATTGAATCTGATCGCGCACTTTCGCTGCTTCTTCAAATTGTAAATTCCGGCTAAACAGCGCCATCGACTGCCCGAGCCGTTCGATCAACACTTGCGATTTTCCTTCCAAAAAGAGCACCGCATCGGCCACATCGGCCGCATAGGCAGATCGGCTAATTTTATCAACGCACGGCCCGCTACAGCGATTGATCTGATATTGCAGACACGGACGGGTTCGATTACTAAAAAAGGAATCATCGCATTGGCGCACTTTAAAGACCTTTTTCATCAAATTTAAGGTCTCTTTTACCGCACCCGATGAGGGAAAGGGGCCAAAAAATCGCCCCTTGCGCTTTCGCGTCCCACGATAAAAACTAAAGCGGGGGAAGCTGTGATCGGAGAGAAAAATATAGGGATAACTCTTATCGTCAATGAGGCGCACATTATAGCGCGGACGATGCTGTTTAATGAGGTTACTCTCAAGCAGTAACGCCTCATTTTCCGTGCCAGTAATGGTCGTTTCAATGGAGGCGATATTGGAGACCAGCACAGCAGTTTTCGGCAGTAATTGCTTACTCTTAAAATAACTCGAGAGCCGATTTTTAAGATTTTTCGCCTTGCCCACATAGATGATCTCGCCCTCATCATTGCGCATGATATAGACGCCCGGATGAGTCGGCGCCGTTTTTAAAAACCCATCCGCATCAAATGCCATTTGATCAGCCTCCTATCAACAATTCGTGCGAATAGTATAACGCATCTCGCAAAATCGGCCTATGGCATTGCCCTCTTGATCTTCTCTCTAAAATCCTTATGCTATACCCTATTCAAATTACTTAATATGAGATTCAATGCATAATGGCAATCACCATTCCTGAGACCATTTCCCGCAATGCCATGCCTGGAGAACGTCTCTTTTTTAATACACTTAAAAAACACCTTCCCGATGAGTATATCGTCTATTTTGAACCCGATATCTATGGGCGAAAACCGGATTTTGTCATCATCGGACCGAGCCTTGGCGTAGTGATTATTGAGGTAAAAGACTACACAAAAAATACCCTTATTCAGCTCAATAAAGATTCTTGGCTCATCTATTCTGCAAAAAATGAGCAAGTATCGGTGCCATCACCGCTGAATCAAGCGCGTGAATATACCTTCACCGTTAAAAATGCGCTCTGTAAAAATAGCGTCCTCACTCAGCAAGAGGGTGATTTTCGTGGTCAAGCGATCTTCCCTTATGGATATGGGGTGTTTTTCTCGCGATTTCATGAAGCCGATCTCATCGATCACGATCTTTTTGAAGTCATTCCACCTCACCAGATCTTTTCACGGAGCGAAATTGATCCTGAACATGAGGCATTTTCAGCCGAAAATCTTCTGGAAAAATTACACAACATGTTCCCAACGAGCTTTCGTGTTCGCAACCCGCTTAGTAAAACAGAGATCGACACCATTCGCTTTATCCTCTTTCCGGAAGTGCGCATTAGCGCTAAAAAGAGCCAAAGCTATACGCCCTATAATCAGAAAACATTGGTCCATCTAACCGATCTGAAAGCGATGGATCTCTATCAAGAGCGCCTCGCACGGCAAATTGGCGATGGACACCGACTCATTCGTGGCGTTGCGGGAAGTGGTAAGACGCTTGTCCTCGCAAGTCATGCAAAACTTCTCGCTAAAGATCATCCAGAATGGAATATTTTAGTGCTCTGCTTTAATATTTCATTGGCGCAATTTATCCGCAATATGATTGAAACCTCCGATATTGAGGTCACTAAACAGCTCGGAATTTTTGAGCTAATTGATCACGATACAGCGACTAAACCTCGCGGAAAAATCAGCGTGATGCATTTTCACCATTGGCTTCACAAGGTACTTAACATCAATGAAGAATCCATTCCTGACTTCATAGAATCATTCGATCCTACCGATGCCTCACTTCCGCAATATGACGCAATTCTAATCGATGAAGGACAAGATTTTGAGCCGGAATGGTTTCAACTTGTGAGCCAATTTATCGATGCCAATAATAAAGCCTTTTTACTCGTAGAAGATCGGGCACAATCGATTTATAAACGCAAACGCTCCTATAAAGATGATTTTGGGCTCAGTTTCCAAGGGCGTTCACGCGTACTCACCATCAATTATCGCAATACTGAAGTGATTACCGATTTTGCGTGGGATTTTTATAAAAAATTCTCTGCGTTAGGCGACCCGAAAACAGTTCGAACGCTCAATCCTGATGATATTATTATTCCTGAAACCACAAAGCGAAGCGGTAAACTTCCGGCATTGATTCGCCGAGACTCCTTTACTGATGAGATTGAGCTCCTCATTAAGCAGATTCTAAAACTCAACCAAACCGATGGCGTCGACTTTAAAGAGATGCTAATTCTATATCGGGTAAAAAGTGCAAAGGTCGATGGAAAATGGATTAACTACATCGATTATCTGCGGGAGCAACTTGCCGAAGCCAAAATTCCTTTTTATTGGATGACAGAGACTCAACAAGCGAAATTAAACGTCAATTATGCTGAGAACTCCGTTAAAATTAGTACTATTGAAAGCAGTAAAGGGCTCGATTTTAAGGCCGTTTTTATCATCGGTGCACACAATCTTCCCTTTACCATGGAAGACGATCCCCACCGTGAAGCCTCGCTATTTTATATCGGCATGACCCGAGCGCGCGATCTTCTTTGGATCTCTTACTCCGGCGACTCAATCTATACCGACTATTTCGATGCACTCATTGAAAAGCAAAAACAATAACGCCCTCAACAAGTCCACTACAACCGTCCCGAACGTTTTAGTGCCAAGTAATGATTAATCAGTGCTGGCGCAAATTCGCTCGGGAGCGCTTCGATGATGGGGAGGCGGCGTTTATAGAGATTGTCGTGCAGAGCCCTGCGATCGCTTAGATGTTTGACCGTACCGCAATAGGTGAGCGCGCTATCGAGGTCATGCACGTCCGTTTTCATCAAGGTGTCGGTAACCTCTTCACGCAGACTTGCGATCAATACCTCGTGCTTTTTGGTAAGCAGTTTAAACGCCTCAAGCGTTGCCTCATCTTCATGGTTGCGTAAATTGGTGAGAAAAATAATGAGCGAACGCCGTTTTACATCGGTCAATAATCGCTTAATGAGCGCGTCAAAATCGGGGACCTCGCGAGTGCATTCAAGGGTATAGACCGCATTGAGCAGCGCATTTAATTGCCCCATTCCTTTTTTCGGCGGTAGATGCGCGCCATTTGGCGTTGCAAACGTGGTCAGCCCGACGGCGTCTTCTTGCTTGAGCGCGACATACGATAACAATAAACTTGCGTTTAATACATGATCGAAATGGGTGAGATCATCCTCTTTAATCCGCATTTTAAGACCGCAATCGAGCACAAAAATAATGTGTTGATCGCGCTCCTCTTGCATCTCTTTAGTGATCGGTTTACGGTGCTTAGCGCTCGCTTTCCAATCCACCTGTTTGAGCGTATCACCCTGCATAAATTCCCGCAATTGATGAAAGCTCTGCCCATCGCCTCGGCGCTGTTGCACGCGAATTCCAAGTTGGTGAATCCACTCCTCAATCGTCTCAAGGCCGCCGCCATAGAGCTTAGTAAAATCCGGGTAGACCCGCGTTTTTGAGGGAAGCGAAATCTGCCGGCGATCGCCCCATAATTTAAGCGGACTCTCGATCATCACCTCGCAACGTTCCCACTCATAATACCCGCGCGAAGAGGGATGAATACCATAACCGATTTTGTGAGTAAATTCGCCAAGCTCGATCTCTTTTGGCAGCGCGCGATAGGCAATTCCCGCAGGCACATGATCAAAGAGCGTTAACGATAGTGCGTGCGAACTCTGATTGTCGAGCG
>JAAZCI010000217.1 GCA_012513365.1 Lysobacteraceae bacterium | reverse complement strand
CGCACCGTTCTCGGCTCGTTGGTCTCTTTCATCACATTAAGCATCAGCGAACCCGAACCCATAGCCGCGTCATACACCGTGAAACCGCGCTGATCTTCTTTGCCGTGGATTACAATCTTCGTCATAAGACTTGATACCGGCTGAGGCGTATAGAACTCCCCCGCCTTCTTCCCAGACTCAGAGGCAAATTGCCCGATGAGATACTCATAAGCATCCCCTAGCACGTCGCCATTGTGGCCGTATAGATCCACCTCAGACAGCTCTTTCATCACTTTTGAAATTGTCTCATTTTGCTTTTGTGCTGATGCGCCAAGCTTACGCGCATAGAGATCAATATCTTCAAAGAGATTGGCAAAGAGTTTATCGGACTGCTCAATATCACGGAAGCCTTGTGCAAGGTCCTCTAATTGGAAGCGCCCGTTATGCACCTCATTTAATAGATGGGTAAAGGTGAACTTTGGGGTAATCATGAATGAGAATTTATCAAGCAGCGCCTCTTCTAAATCCTCTTTTAATTCAGGATCATCGTAGGCCTCTGCATAGATCGCCTGCGCGTCATTTAAATTATCAGCCTCTTCCTCCAATAACTCAACCGCGTAATGGAGCATGTTATCCGATAAATATTTATAGAAGATAATCCCTAAAAGGTAGCTCTTATACTCATTGGCATCCATTTTAGAACGTAAAACATCCGCAGACGCCCAAAGCGCACTATAGAGTTTTTTGGTATTGTTATCAGCCATGCATGCATTCCCTATATCATATTAAATAATTTAAATTGCATAAATCATATCAAAGTTTACCTCAAGCGCACCATTTTACTTACTCTGATCGCTGGTTTGGTCAATTTAGATTGCCCCCACGCAACAGGTAATTGGGTAAAAAAGTCACTTTGCAATCAACAAATCACTTTTTAATGGATATGATTAAGGATTGTAATAATGCTTTTAGTTTAAGAATCAGGACCTATGAATACACCATCCTATAAAACGCTTTTAGAAAATAAACGCGCCTTCATGATCGAGATTACAAACAGATTAAATTTGAAGGAAGAATATAAAGGCAAAGAGCTGTGGAATCAGACTCTTTGCTATCCCTTTTATATTGAGCTAGATAACACAAAAATCGGATGCATTGGATTCAATACTAATACACATAACCCCGTGAACGTGGTGGAAATCCTGCATTTAGAGATAAAGAGAGAATTAAGAGGCCAAGGATTTGGCCGAAAGGTGATGAGGATTATTTGCGAGCTTGCCGATAAACATTCGATCATTCTCGATGTAATGCCTGAACCGCTCGATAAAAGCAGTAAACACACCCGTGATCAATTGCGTGCATGGTATGCCGACTTTTCATTTGTATTGTGCAATCCAAGAGGATTCACAATGGAAAGGCATCCTAAAAAAGAGCATAAATAATTACAAAAGGATACTATGTATTTGTTCTATTAAATCTGACTTTTGTAAAACCAAGGAAAATCATGAAAAAGGTATTATCTTTAAGTGCGCTCTCTTTTATTCTTGCAGCCTGTTCAACTACCTTACCACCCAATGCGGAAGTGGTAAGCAGCAAGTCATTTAGCAATAAACTCGTATCCATCACGCATGAATACCCGTCAAAAAACAACTTCCCGGTAGAATTAAAATGCGTTACACAGATTGTTAAAAATGATGGCGCGTCGCTGAAAGACTCCTCACGGGCTTTTGTGGGTCAAGCAACGGGCACATTCTATGATTATGGTAATAATTTCATGGTTTCAGGTGGAAATGCTGTGCAATATGCAGATGAACGAACCAAGACAATTATCGCCAAAGGTATCGATTACGGGAATTCTTCGTTCATGGTCAATAACTATATTTCATACACCCTGACATTAGAAGATAAAGATGGCATCACTAAATTAACGTTCAATGATATTAAACAAGCTCAAGAGAGTACGGGCTTCGCCGTTAATAGAGGATTCTCACCCATCACCACTAATCACGGTCCTACTGCAAATTTAGCCTATGAAATCATCAATAACACTGCTAAACGCATTGAGCTTTGTATGTAATTTTAAAGGTAAAATATGGAAAAGCCCTACCCTATAATTGATGTGTCGCTTTATAAATTCAGCGACAGCGAGCAACTCGGTAGCAAGAAAAAATTCTGGTTGGTGGACGAATCAGGCGATAAGCTATTGTTTAAGTCGATCATGTCATTAGACAAAAATAATGTTATTAACAAACGCGAAGGTGAAGATTGGGCAGAAAAAATAACTAGTGAACTAGCAGATGCTCTACTTTTGCCTAGTGCAAAGTATGACCTAGCAACCTATAATGGGGAAAGAGGTATTGTATCGAAAAACTTTTTAATAGAGACAGGCAACTCTGAAAATGAGAACCTCTCTGAAGTATTAATACTAGGGAATGAACTAATCGAAAATCCTGAACGAAAATATAAATACCAGCCTATTTCCCGCGTTCATGGTGCTATGCGACAAATTATTAAAAACAAGCCTTTAAAATATAACTCGTTAAAGAACATTAAAACAGCTAATGATTTTTTTACAGGCTACTTAATGTTTGATGTTTTAGTTTCAAATCAAGATAGACATTCAGAAAACTGGGGACTCATACAGACATCTCGTGGGACAAATCATCTTGCACCATCTTTTGATCATGCAGCAAGCCTTGGTAGAAGCGAGTCAGCAGAAAGAAGAAAACGAATTTTATCAGAGGTTGATCCTAGATTCACAATGGAGAGCTATGTAATGAAATCAAAATCATACTTCTCAAGAAGCCATCTTCGATGTACACTGATGGAAGCTTTCCTTTATTTTGCAAAAAAACATAAAACTGCAGCTATATCTTGGGGAAACCAATTAAATGAAATTAATGACACCACTATATCTAATATCGTAACTCGCGTACCTGATTCTATAATGAGCGACTTAGAGAAAGAGTTTACTATTGCGCTTATTACAACAAATAAAAATAGAATTCTTAGAGAAATAGAACGCTTATGAAAACTTTATATATCATTTGGCAAGATACAAAATCTAAAAATAGAATGTGGCAACCAGTAGCTAGAGCTGATATTAATTCAGATAAAGAAGAATATACTTTCCAATATACAAAAGGAGCTAAAAACCCAAATTTTTCTCCTTTTCCAAGAATGTTAAACCGATCCGAAAAATTCACCTCTCCTAGATTGTTTCCATTTTTTAAAAATAGAATGTTCCCCAAAAATCGACCAGAATTTAATCAATTTCTTGACTGGACTGGATCAAACCAAGATGTTGACCCCTTAGACTTACTAATTCTTCTGGGCGGCAGTAAAGCAACCGACAATTATAGAGTGATTATGCAGCCTGTTCCACAAGCAGGAAAATACATTCAAGATTTTTTTGTAAGTGGAATTCAATATATTGATGAAGAAGCCAAAGAACATATCAGTACTATCAAGCAAGGAGATAAACTCCTTATCAAATATGATAATGAAAATTCATCTGATAAAAATGCTGTTATGCTCATTTCAACAGAGAATGGATTAAAGCTTGGATACTATCCTGCTTATTTAAACTATGATTTAAGAAGATTATTGGGAAAAACTACTACTCCAAACGAGCACTGTAAAGTTACTGTTCTTAAAAACAACAGTGATGCTCCCACTCAATATCGATTATTTTGTCGTTTTGAAACGAAATGGCTAAATGATTTTCAAGCATGTTCTGGAGAGCTATATCAACCATATTCCGAATAATTAATCTACTTCACAATCCAGCGTTTCCCATTGCTGATATATAGATCGTCTCCGATAACACAGATCACCGCGTTATAAAACTCCCAAAAATTGCCCTGCTCGATATATTGAGCGACTGCCCCGGACTTGCCTTGAAAGAGTCCGGTGGCGTTTTCGTCGATTGCGTAAAAGGCATTATCGTCTGGCGCGTTGGGTGGCGCGGTGACTAATGCGACAACTCGCGACGGAATGAGTCCGTTAATAATACGGAATCCGTCATTGATGGCTGGAGCCATGTCGATCGTATTTTCTACTACATATGGAATTCTATTGCCTGACATTAATCTACCCTCACACTGATTGATTCACCCACACCCATGATGGAATTTACCTGAGCAACGCTCACGATTCCCTTTTCATAAGGAACGGTTAAGCTCATTTGATTTCCCACCACGTCGTGTTGTTTTCCGTTAATTGTTACTTGATACCCACTAAAATACGCGCCCATGGCAACGTTCCTACCACCGCCTAAGCGCCCTGTTCCAAGCCAAGAGAGTTGCATCATGTCGCCCTCTCTTTTCACCTGTAATCGATTGGGCTTTCGCTCCCGTTGAGAATTGCCGTTAAAGGTATAGCTCATCGTGTAACTCACATCCGTGCCGAGCGAGGTAATCCTGAGCGTGAAGGTTTTCCCAACATCATAGAGCGATGATTCAATAAATGGCACTGAGCCATAATCAAATAGGACCACCCGTTCGCCATCAATGTGGCTCGATGTCGGCGTGCCTTTTCGTCCACGAAAGAGATGCGATAGCGTCCAATTCCCTTCCGCATCATCTTCGGCATTGCCATAATTCAGCAACTCATCCCCGATCAGCATCAGCCCCTTGCGATTGAGCATTTCGCGCAGATCATACGACATCAACACATCGCGATAATCCATCGTTTTAAGCTTGATCTGGTTATGCGTATCAGGATATTCAGGAGGATGATCCTTGATCGGCTCTAACAGCTCACCAATGATGCCCTCCTCATTTAAAATAAATTGCTCATCATAGTTTTTCCCGCCATCGCGAGAGACCTCAATGGCCACACCTTCCCAGCGTTCCGTTGTCCGTTCGGCAACAATATAAAAACCCAGCTTATCATCGGCATCGCTTAAAATATGCGTGTCGATAATATGAATGGCCGTTTCACCAATGGCGGCACTCGGTGGCTCGGTAGGAATTTGGACGGGATACCCCTTCGCGCTTGAAAAATAGGCGCTCTTACGATCAAACACGGCGGTGTATTTTTGTGAGTCCACATCCATCTTGACCTCTTCAATGCGCATGCGTTCACCATCCAACACAATCACATCGGCCACGGTGAGCCCAACATGGGTCAGCGGTAATCGAAAGGTGCGCTTGCCCCGCTGTTCTTCAATGGCGACCTTATGCGCCTTAACGATCTGTTGCTTAGCCGTATCCGCGTCTTTAACTTCGTTTGATTGCAGTTTCTTTTCACCGGTTGCGCGGGAATCAAGCGATCTGTCCGATTGCTGAATATCCGCATTCAAACCGCCCTCGATGTCATAATATTCGAGCTGCATTAAATACGGAATCTTGATGGCATCCTCACGCGTTCGATCCTCTTCGTCACTCTCTGCGATTACGTCTTGAGAGGTTAGCGTCACCACGGGATTATCTCCTCGTGGAATAAAATTTACCTTCCCATCATAGGAGGCAGCATCAAAGAAATTACCGATGCCCAGCTCTTCAATCCCTTCGTAGGAATCCCGATGTTGAGAGAGAAAGAACCCTATCGTATCTCCCTCCAAACGCCCAACCTCATACATATGAGGCTCTAATCCTGCGCGCTCACAAATCTCGGCAACGACATCGGCGAGTGGCCAAGACGCGCCCCGATCATCAATCCATTTTGTCATTATGCACCTCGAATCATAAAGCCAAAGCGATAGTTATTCATCATGCCAATCTTAACCAATCCAGCACTTGCATCTATATCGCTAAGTTTATATTCCACGCCATACCGGTCGCGCTGATAGCGATAATAGATCTTGTTGTCACTCTTCACATACGCAAGGATCACATCACTATCAACGCGCGCGATTGTACGCTTATCATCAAGTGAAACCCGCGGTGTTTTAACTTTCCCGATCGTTGTCGTCACCATTTCCCCGGCTTGGGTGTCATACCATTTAATGTACGACGTGCCGTTTTGCACGTACGCAATGGTGACGCGCATGTTCTGATCAAATGTGAAGCTAAATTCAGTGACGTTCGGCAAGTCTAAAATAATAATCGGCTCGCTGATGTTGGGGTTATCGAGCAAGATACGATCTTGTATTTTACGCGAGCGCCAGATTTGGTAATCCAGCCCTTTTGAGGGGTCATTTAGCGCAATACCGCCAAGTTCATAGTCAATTACGCCACTCGTTGGCTTACCACGACCGCCTTCAAACCGGTCAATGACTGGCTGTTTCGATATTCTGTTTTCTGGCATCATAATTATGCGCGCTCGATCGTTACAGTTACGCCGATTGTGAGCTCAAACTCTTTCGTTTTACGTAGGGGTGGATTGAATTCAAGCCTTGTACCTCCTGGGACT
>JAAZCI010000216.1 GCA_012513365.1 Lysobacteraceae bacterium | reverse complement strand
CTTGAATTTGAAGATCACCGCGTTTTATATGATTGGTTTGTGGAGCATTGCGACGTTGAGCATACGCCGCATCAATATGAATTTTCACGCTTAAACTTAGAATATACCGTGACCTCAAAACGCCGTTTAACTCAGCTCGTTGCTGAAGGTCATGTGGACGGCTGGGACGATCCTCGCATGCCAACCATCGCGGGATTACGTCGCCGCGGCTGCCCTCCTGAAGCGCTTCACCTTTTCTGTGATCGCATTGGGGTGACCAAATCCGAAAACTACATCGAAGTGCAACAGCTCGATCAAGCAATGCGCGATGTATTAAATGAACAAGCCGATCGCCGCATGGCGGTTATGGATCCGATTAAAGTCACCTTAACCAACGTTGAGGCGGACGAGATGGTGAGCGTTCCGAATCATCCGCAACAAGAAGAGCGCGGCCGCCGTGAGATCCTCTTTAGTAATGAGATTTTCATTGAACGTGCGGACTTTAGAGAAGAAGCGAACAAACACTACAAACGCTTAGTCTTAGGCAAATATACTCGTCTACGCGGTGCCTATATCATTAAAGCCACAGACGTTGTGAAAGACGAAAATGGTGAGGTGATCGAGGTGATCGCTGAAATCGTTCCCGGTTCGCTTGGTAAAAATGTTGAAGGCGTTAAAGCGCGCGGCGTAATCCAATGGGTTACTTGTAAAACCGCCGTTGATGCGACGATCAACGAATATAACCGTCTCTTTACGGTGACCAATCCTGCTGGTGAAGAGGGTGATATGCTCGACTACATCGCCGATGATTCATTAGTGGTGAAAACAGCGAAAGTTGAACCCGAGCTTGCCAAATCAGAAGCACAAGTTCCGTATCAATTTGAGCGCATTGCTTACTTCACCCGTGACTCAAAAGCCGGTGACGCACTTGTCTTTAACCGCATTGTGACGCTTAAAGATAGTTTCGGAGAATAAGTCTGGATGAACGAAATTATTGAATATTCCCCCTCGTTACTCGAGGGGTTTTTCCTTACCATCACCCTCGGCATTACCTCGTTTTTGGCAGCGCTTTTTTTTGGTTTAGGGGCGGCATTTCTCTCCTTTAGCCAATCAAAAACGCTTCGTTTTACCATTAGCAGTTACACCACGATCATTCGCGGCATTCCGGATCTTGTGCTAATTTTCCTCTTCTTTTACGGGATTCAGGAGTTGTTAAACTGGATTACGGGTCTGATCGGCACGAAAAATATTTTTCTCACCCCCTTTATTTCGGGCGTGATTACGATCGGCTTTTATTTCGGCGCTTTTATTACCGAAACGTTTCGTGGGGCGATTTTAGCCGTTCCCAAAGGCCAAGTGGAAGCCTCTGTCGCACTCGGCATGCCTAAAAACCACATCTACCGCCGTATTTTATTTCCTCAAGCGATGCGTTTTGCACTGCCGGGCTTAAGCAATAACTGGCTGGTACTTCTTAAAACAACCGCACTCGTTTCACTCATTGGGCTGCAAGATCTTGTCTTTATGGCCAATAATGCGGGGAAAGCGACACGTTTGACCTTTAACTTTTATATGGTAGCGAGCATCGGATTCCTCCTTTTCACGAGCCTATCGATCTTAGTGATTCGCTTTTTAGAGCGCCGTTACAGCCTCGGGTTTAGTACAGAGGTGTCGATATGAGTACGATGATTGACCGTTTTCCGGAGCTTTTAGAGGCCATATGGCTCACCATTCAGCTCACCTTTATCTCATCGATTGCCGGCCTCTTACTTGCGGTACCGCTCTCGATTTTAGCGCTCTCAAAACGCAAATGGATTCATCTGCCGATTGATGCCTACAGCTATTTTTTCCGCGGCACGCCGCTTCTTGTCCAGATCTATATTCTCTACTTTGGACTCGGGCAGTTTGAAGCGATTCGCGACATTGAATGGCTCTGGGATAATATTTTAAGTGAGCCGTACGCCTGTGCGCTTGTGGCGTTTTCGCTCAATACCGCCGCCTATTCCTTAGAGATTTTTAAAGGCTCGATTAAAAACACTCCTAAAGGGGAGATCGAGGCCGGAATGGCTTTTGGTATGAGCAAATTCACGCTCTTTCGCCGCATTATTTTCCCATCAGGCTTTAGACGCGCCCTTCCCGCTTATGGGAACGAGGTGATCTTTATGCTGCACGGAACAGCGCAAGCCTCTGCCATCACGTTGGTGGATATTTTAGGATTTGCGAAACAGGTGCATTACCAAACCTTTGCGGTATTTACCCCGTTTTTAATCGCGGCAGCACTCTATATCGCCATCACGTTTGTGCTCGTCTTTATCTTTAGAAAATGCGAGAAGCGCTGGCTGGCCTATTTGGGACCGCAACGCTAAATGGTCGTAATCAATATAAAATATTGAGGTATAAAAAAACCTGCAGTGTACTTCCCTATATTAAGAAGTTCCTGCAGGTTTTTTCTTGCCTGCTTTACGCCCGTTTTATTGTTTGGTTTATTGCTTATTTTATTTCTGATGGATTGGCTCAAAACGCGCCATAAACTCTGCAAATTGTGCTTCGCTATTAAGTTGGCTCGCAAAGAAATTTTCGATACTCACACGGCGGGAATCCCCCTCAATGGTGAGAAAAATAATGCGATCGACCCTTCTCTCCATCTCGCCAAAAACGCCATTACGATCGAGTTTAGTCATCTCATCGAGAACCGTTTCATAAAAGAGCATCTCAAAGCCGTTAAAATCCTCGACGGTTTTATTAACTAAAAATTGATTAAGCTCGAGCATCGCGGGAAATTGCAAATTACTGCTGTTATAGACCCACGCTTCCGGTTGCCAGCGGAGCTTAAGGCGATCCATCGGCGCGATCTCCCCATATTTCGCTTCCGTTTCACTCATGAGCGCGGCAAGCGATTCTTCGGTATTAATGGCGATATAGAGCGATTCCAAAAAAGAGTCCGCCACGAGTGCAATCCCATAGACCGCCTCCCCTTCCATCAGCGGCAATAGGCGCTCCATATCCTCTTTAATCGCTTTATTAAGTTTCACTGCAAAGCTACGCATCGCGGCTTCCATAATGATTTCTCTCTCCTTTTGATCTGACCCATTAATGGGCAAATTCATGGGCGTAATAATCCATTGCACTTTTTAAGTTGCATGCAACATACTACTGTGATAAAAATGGTGTTAAATAATAATTAAACGAGGAGAATTTACCGCGGATTACAGATCCACTCAAATTGCTCTAAAAGCTCAGCACCTTCCCAATCGTCACGACTTTTAGATTCCTGCGTAATCAGCATGTTCGCCGTATTGATGATATGTCTTTCCATCTCAATGCCTGCTTGAACGGCATCTTTCGTAAGAATCGCCTCATGGAGCGCTTTATGATCATTAAACGCATCCATGCAAGAACGTGAATGAGGAATCGTGCTTGGCCCTGTGAGAAGTACGGTGTTTCGCGTGTTTTCAATAATGGTGAGCGCACGCCCAATGCCCGAAGCTTTTAAGATCGCCAAATGGTACTCTTTATCGGCTTCTAGCGTCGCTTTTGCATCATCGGATTCAGCCGCGACCTGAAACTTCTCAAACGCCTCTTTAATGAGCACTAAATCGTCGTCACTGCGGGAGGTTGCCGTTTTACGAATCATCGGCACTTCAAGCATCAGACGAATTTGAAAGGACTCAATTAATCCCTGCAACGATGTAGGCAAAATGCGAATCCCACGATTCTTTTCTACTCGCACCAGACCAATATTTGCAAGCTGTTGCGCCGCCTCACGAATGGGCGTCCGTGACACACCGATCCATTCCCCAATTTCGGTCGCTGAGTAGAGTTTCCCGGGTTTTAGCACATTATTCATAATCGCCTCACGAATGAGGGTAAACGCCTGATCGGATAAATTCTCAATTTTTTTTAATTTTTTCATATTAGTGTCATCATCTAAAGGAGTTAATTGTGGCAACAATCAAGTATGCGATTATTGGAGGCGGGATCAATGGGCTAGCCGTTGCACGGCAACTTTTGCTCGATTACCCGGAGGCGAAGGTCTCTCTCTTTGAGAAAGAATCGAGCGTTGCACAACACCAGTCAAGCCATAACTCGGGCGTGGTTCATGCAGGATTATATTATGCAAAAGGCAGTCTAAAAGCAAAATTATGTCGCCGAGGCGTGACGCTAGTGCGAGAGTACTGCGCGGCCAACGACCTTCCTTATGATGAGTGTGGAAAATTAGTGGTGGCTCTTAATGAGGTGGAGAAAGAGCGTCTGCTTGCGATCTACCAAAAGGCGAGCGATAACGGTGTTCCCGGCATAAAAATGCTCTATGATGATGAGATTCGTGAGGTTGAGCCCAATTGTATCGGTATCGCCGCGCTTCACTCGCCTGAAACCGCCATTGTGAGCTACGAGAAGATCGCCAAACGCATTGCCGCAGAGATTATTGAGCGTGGTGGTGAAATCCATCTCTCAAGCCCAGTCAAATCCCTTGAAAATCGTGATGGCACCATTCATGTGATGATCGATAAGGAAAATGGCACAATCGAACACCCTGAAACCTTTGATTACGCCGTGACCTGCGCCGGATTGCAATCGGATCGATTAGCGGTCAATTCGGGCGATATCGGCACCCCTAAAATCGTTCCCTTCTTTGGGCAATATTTTGTTCTTGATGACGCGCACACGGGCGAGGTTAAAGGCTTAATCTATCCCGTTCCCGATCCCAAATACCCCTTCTTAGGCGTTCACTTCACCAAACGGATCGATGGAAAAATGACGATCGGCCCCAATGCCTTTCTCTCAAAAGCGCGAGAAAATTACGACGGGAAAGGCTGCAATCTCAAAGATATGTTCGATTACGCTACCTTCCCCGGTTTTTGGCGCTTTGCCCTTAAAAACGTTCCAGCAGCGATGCGCGAGGTAAAAACCGTGCTCAGCACCAAACAATTTGTCAGTGAAGCGGTGAAATATGTGCCCTCGTTAAGCGGCATGAAGGTCTATCCGGCAACCCGCGGTATTCGCGCGCAAGCGATGGAGAAAGATGGCTCTCTCGTCGATGATTTCGTGATTCGCCGTGATGGCAATATCATCCATATTCGTAACGCCCCATCCCCGGGTGCGACCTCATCGCTTGCCATTGCAGAACACATTGTGCGCGATGTGATGCAGGAATCGAATCAGCCCTAAAACCAAAAATAAGCCCGATTATTCTGAGTGACGACCCCATTCCCCAGAATCAGATTGCCTCAGAATTCTCGGCACTTAAATAATGAGTCCGAACTCAACTCTCTTGACAGCGCCTGCTTCGCCTCCTTGAAGCAATTCCCGCTAACAAGAGCTTACTCGGAAGAGGTATAGCGAAACCGCGCGAAACTCCATTCACCGGTTGAAACTATTTAAAATTGCCTCTTCCTCTTTTTTTGATAATTGCGGTATGATAGAGCACACGTCGTTGATTCTTCCATTGATTTTCAAATTAATTCTTCAGGTAATTATTCACTTTCTCTCTTAGCCCGCACTATGCCTATTAAAATAAAGCCGCTCCTCCGCATTACGCTCTATGCGTTGATTCTCATCACCCTTTTCCTCTTAATCGGCGCGAGCTACTATTTTCGTGATCGAATCCGCTTAATCCCGAGCTTTTGGGAGCGCAGCCATGCCCTTGTCAGTCATGATAAAAATGCTTCTAAAGAGACACTCGAAACCTCCCTACGACAGCGCGCGGATGAGGCGTATCAATATGCTTTAGCCCATCAATTTGATCTTGAACACGCCGTTTTAATTAATTTTTCGATCCATTCAGGGGCCAATCGTTTTTTTGTCTGGGATTTTACCAAGCAACAACCCATTATCGAGAGTTTAGTCGCCCATGGATATGGCGCACCGGGATTTGAGAGCACCAATCAATCGATCACCTTTAGCAATACGCCGGATAGTTACGCGTCCTCTCTTGGGAAATATCGTCTTGGTGAACGCTCATGGAGCCGCTGGGGCATCAATATTCATTATAAAATGCATGGACTGGAACCGACTAACGACAACGCGTTTCGCCGCTATATTGTGCTCCACTCATTTGATAAAATCCCCACCGATGAAACCTTTCCGAAATATCTTCCCATGGGCTATAGTCAAGGATGTCCGGTGATTAGCGATGAAGCAATGCGCCGTGTTGATGCGCTCCTTCAAACTAAGGCAAAACCGGTGCTCCTCTGGATCTATGTTGATGAACCCTAACGGCTTTAAAAGGACTACTCCTACGATTCGACAACTGTTTAATACCGCTCTTCTCTCACTCACTGCTTTGATGCTTTTAAATGCTTGCAGTGAGCCACAGGATAAT
>JAAZCI010000003.1 GCA_012513365.1 Lysobacteraceae bacterium | reverse complement strand
GTTTGGCGTTGAGTCGCATCTTCTTTGTCGCCGTGAAATGGTGCTGCGTTCATTTGACCCATTTGTTACCGAGCATTTAGAAGAAGAGCTTGAAAAGAGCGTCAATCTCCATCGCCACAGTGAAGTGGAAAAAGTGGAGAAGAACGCCGATGGTTCACTTACCATCACCACGAAAAAAGGCGATACCGTTGAAGCGGATCTCTTAATTTGGGCGATTGGTCGCGGACTCAATACACGTAATATTGGACTCGAAAATACCGACGTTGTGATTAATGATGATGATTCAATCTCGACCGATGAATTCCAAGAAACCAACGTGAAAGGCATCTACGCGGTGGGTGATATCACCGGTAAATTCCCATTAACGCCGGTTGCGATTGCAGCGGCGCGCCGTATGGCCGATCGTATGTATGGTGGTATGGAAGGGCGTTTCCTCAAATATGAAAATATTGCGAGTATCGTCTTTAGCCATCCTGCCATCGGAACGGTCGGTTTAACTGAGCAAGAAGCGATTGAGAAATATGGTGAAGAGAATCTTAAAATCTACACCACTTCATTTACCTCAATGTACTCAACCTTTAGCGATCATCCGGTAAAAACGGCGATGAAAATGATCTGTGAAGGGCGCGATGAGAAGATCGTGGGCATTCATATGTATGGTCCGCAAGTTGACGAGATGCTGCAAGGATTCGCGGTAGCCGTTAACATGGGGGCAACTCGTCAAGATTTTAATGACACTGTTGCACTTCACCCAACTTCAGCGGAAGAACTTTCAACGCTTCGTTAGCGGAAAGCCGATTAAAATTTTGTAGAGACTAATTGATGTTTGATTTATTTCAGGGATTGGATTTTTCGGTAGCAGTCGTACTCATTTTCTCGATTGGGTTGGTACTCGCATTTGAGTTTGTTAATGGATTTCATGATACGGCCAATGCGGTCGCAACCGTCATCTACACGAAATCAATGAAGCCACGGATGGCTGTATTCTTATCAGGTATCTTTAACTTCTTAGGCGTTCTTTTAGGAGGACTTGGGGTTGCCTATGCGATCGTCAACCTCCTGCCGATGGACCTTTTAGCAAGTGCATCATCGGTGAAAGGCATCGTCATGGTCTTTTCATTATTGATATCGGCATTAATTTGGAACTTGGGAACTTGGTATTTCGGGATTCCGGCATCAAGTTCCCACACCTTAATTGGATCCATTTTAGGGGTGGGTCTTGCAAACGCGCTTATGACCGATCGCTCCATTTTTGTGGGAGTGAACTGGTCAAAAGCGATGGGTGTATTTGAGTCGCTCCTCTTCTCGCCCATTATTGGGGCGGGGCTTGCGGGTTTATTGCTCCTCTTTTTCCTTAAATGGAAACCGAAAAGCTACATTCACAAAACGCCTTATCAGCGCCACGTGATTGAAAAACGCAAACGCCCTCCATTTTGGCCCCGTTTTTGGCTGATCTGTTCAGCGCTCGGCATGAGTTATGCTCATGGACAAAATGATGGGCAGAAAGGGATTGGGCTTGTGATGCTGGTGCTCTTTAGTTTAATGCCGGCAAAATTTGTCTTAGATATGAATTCAAGTGCCTTTGAAATTGGGCAAACGCGGGCAGCGGCGGAGCATATGATTGAGTATTATCACGCCAATCAAAAGACGATCGATTCGATCTTTCCTGCCGGTGAAAAAGAGCAGATTATAAAAGGGGAAGAGCAGCTTTTCTCCTGTGAAATGTCTGAAGTGGACGTTCACGCAGCAAAATTGATGAATATTTTAGAAGGCGTGCACGATTACGATGCGCTTGATGTGGATCAGCGTTGGGCGGTGCGTAATGAGGTGATGTGTTTAGCGAGCGTTGCAAAAACGCTTGAGTCTTCCAAAGAGATTCCCGAAAACTATCGTAAATCGTACCATTCAATTGCTCAAGACTTAACGAAAACGACGCAATATGCGCCATTTTGGGTGATTGTTGCGGTGGCGATGGCGTTAGGTTCAGGAACGATGATCGGCTGGCGACGTGTGGTTGAAACCGTTGGCGGTAAGATCGGTAAAAAAGATATGACCTACGCGCAAGGATTAAGTGCGCAGATTGTATCGGGGGTTGCGATTGCCTCAGCGAGCCATTTAGGCTTCCCCGTATCAACAACGCACATTCTATCGAGCTCCGTTGCGGGAACGATGGTGGCGAACAAAGCGGGATTACAAAAATCGACGGTGAAAAATATTTTAATTGCGTGGATTCTAACGCTGCCTGTTTCCACAGGTTTGTCGTTTGGACTCTACTATTTAGGAACCGCATTGTTTGTATGATGTTAGATTTAGATGAAGCAGCTGCTGCGCTTAAAGCAGGGCAGATTATTGCGCACCCCACGGAAGGGGTCTTTGGACTTGCGGCCGATGCGGCAAATGAAGCTGCGGTCCGCGCCCTTTTGGATCTTAAAAAGCGTCCAGAAGAGAAGGGATTCATTGTTATGGCGGATTCGCTTGCGCGAATTAAACCGTGGCTAAAGCCATTATCCGAGGATGAAGAGGCAAAAATTATGAATGCAACCGAGGGCGATTATCGCTATACCTGGATTGTTCCGATTTCGGAGCAGTGTCCACGGTATCTTTCGGGGCAATTTGAATCGCTTGCGATCCGTATCACAAGCCATCCACTTGCGCATTCATTATGTGAGCGTTTCGGCGGGGCAATTGTCTCAACGAGCGCCAATATTAGTCGTGAAGCACCGCTTAAGAGTGCTGAGGCGATTGTTAATCTATTTAAGAGTGATATTGCGGGTGTTTTAGCGGGAAGCGTCGGAACATTGAGCCGTTCAACGCGTATCGACGACCTAAAAACCGGTCAACGAATTCGTTAATCACCCCGTTTAGAAAAGGTAGAGAGGTAAAATTTTTATGATTGAGATTCCAGATATGGACCTTGCGTGTATCGCGCCCAATGCAAAAGAGATCACAATGAAATATTACGGTGGTCAAGAGCGTAAGGTGTACGTTGTAGACGAAGAGGTTCCTTATCCTACAGGCCGTTTGATTGTGTCGCGCACCAATCCAGAAGGGGTGATCACACAAGCGAACAAGGCATTCGTAGATATCTCAGGCTATGAGCGAGATGAATTAATTGGCATGCCACACTGTGTGCTTCGCCATCCTGATGTACCGTCCGCGATCTTTAAAGATATGTGGGATCACATCAAGGCCAATAAACCTTGGTACGGTTATGTCAAAAACTTATGTAAAGATGGTCGTTACTACTGGGTATATGCGTCCGTGAATGCAACCTATGTTGATGGCGAGCTAAAAGCGGTCACCTCTGTGCGCCGTAAACCATCGCGTGAAAAAGTGGAAGAGACAATTGAACTGATTAAGCGTTTAAATGCTGAGAATGCATAACTAAATTTAACGCTTTATTGATCTTAATTGAACTCCTCTGAAATATTAATTGGCTATGTTTCATTCAGATTATAGTCGTGATACACTAAATTTTATTCAACATATTCGATAGATAGGATGAAGATATGAGTGAGAATAAAAAAATGTTGCCTGATATGGAAATCACAGACCTACCCGAGGGCGCTGAGTATGAAGAGATGGAATTAACGTATTATGATGGGGATGCCCGTCGTATCTATGTTGTCGATGAGGAGGTCCCTTATCCTGACGGCCGTTTAATCGTCTCCCGTACCGATCTTTCCGGCAGAATCACGCATGCCAATAAAGCATTCGTGGATATGTCTGCGTATTCTGAAGAAGAACTTGTCGGCTCTGCTCACTCAATCTTGCGTCACCCCGACGTTCCCGGTGTTATCTTTAAACAGATGTGGGATACCATCTCAAGCGGTAAACCTTGGTACGGATATGTAAAAAATCTCCGTAAAGATGGCCGTTATTATTGGGTATATGCATCGGTAAATCCATGTTTTATTGATGGAAAACTCTCGGCATATACGTCGGTTCGCCGTAAGCCAGCGCGAGATAAAGTGGAAGAGACCTTAGACTTGATTGGTAAAATCCATTCAGGGGAAGTTGTTTTATAGGGTTTGTTTTATAAACGATAAACAACCGTTCAACCAGATTGATGAGATGCCTGAGTATTGAAAAATGCTCAGGTATTTTTTTGTTCCATAAAATGACTCATGAAACTAGGGGAAAGGAGAGGAAACTAGGGGGATAGATAATGTAATGACGGGGAATAAAAAACCCCAGAACAAATTACTTTGTTTGGGGCTTTGAAACGTGTGCCGTTTCGCGTCTAGCGTTTTACAACAAATTAAGCGATTGCTTTAATTTGTGCATTTAAACGGCTAACGAGACGAGCTACTTTGTTCTTGTGGATAAGGCCACGTTTAACAGAACGGTCAAGCGCGCTTTGAGCTTGAACGAGTGCTTTGTTCGCAGCTTCTTTATCATTGCTGTTAATTGCTTTGATAGTTTTTTTAACGTAGGTTCTTGTCATTGAGCGGTATGATGCGTTTGCGGCGTGGCTTTTAACCGCTTGACGAACTCGTTTTCTTGCTTGTGCTGTATTTGCCAAGGTAATACTCCAGTAATAAATCTAATTAAGTTAATGCGTACAGTCTAGGCTGTCGTCATGAATAAAATTCAACTAATCTCATATGATCAACTTTTTTTTAAGATTTGTCAATACTTATTCAAAAGTCAATCGTTTAATCTGTAGCTAGTTCGGTTTGAAAGGTTGCACTATTTTACACCAATTGTGCGATAAGGTCATCTCGATTTCCAGGAAGAAGGTCAATTAATGGAATTTCGATCATGGTGTAAGCGCCGGGCGCTTGTTTCGTTGCCGCTCGTGCCGATGAAACAAGGATTTGTGCGGTGAGTGCTGGGTTATTAACGCGCATATCAAATTCAAAGAGCTGATTTTGCGTTTTTCCAGAAACTCCTTTACGCACGATATTGACGCCGTGGCCGGCATCTTTGAGCTCATCGACATTCTCCACTTCTTTAATAATGCACTCATCATTTTTGAAGTAATCATCATTTAAGATAGTGGTTTTGATGCTCTCGAAGCTCGCGCCCTCTTCCACTTCAATATAGACAAGGCGACGATGAACGCCGGTGCCGGTCGGAATGGTGATTGAAAGCGCATCTTTGACCCCTTCAAATGATTTCACTGCCGTTGAATGCCCCATACTCATGCCCGGGCCAAAGTTGGTATAGGTGATGCCTTTCGGTGCTGCGGCTAAAAAGATCGCGCGTAAAATGGAGTCGGTACCCGGGTCCCAACCAGCGGAGATTACCGCGCTCACGTTATGGGCTTTCGCGACCGTTTCAAGCTCGCGGCGAAGGCCTGCGATATCGCTATGAATATCAAAACTATCAACGGTATTAATGCCAAGGGCGAGCATCTCTTTAGCGTATGCGGGAATATGGCGGCTCGGTACGCATAAAATGGCCACATCCATTTTTGGCAGATCGCGAATATCGGTAACGATCGGGTAGTTTAATCCCTCGATCGGCGTTGCGGTACGGCGGACAATCCCCGCCACAGTGAAATCAGAACTGGCTTCGAGTGCGTCGATAACGTAACGGCCAATGTTACCAAAACCGACGACGGCAGCATGAATCGTGCTCATGAAGTCTCCTTTATATAATAGGTATGTTTAGATTAGAGATGAATCTCAAGGGCGCTAATATCGCGGGCTTCAAACTCTTTTAACACTTGTGCCTTTTTCGCATCATCACCTTTAATCGAGATCACTAGTTGTCCGTAGGGAAGATCACGAATGTGGCTAATATTGCCCGAGAAAATCGAGAAATCGATATCGGTTTTTTTGATGATGTTACTTAAATGAGGCTCAAACGTTTCCATCCCCGAATAGGTAATCTGATAGAGGCTCGCCCCTTCAGAAAGCGCTGTTTCAAGATGTTTACGGAGCTCATTTTGTTGCCCTGAATCGAGAATGAAATCGCGGGTAACCGGATGTTTTGGATGAAGGAAAATCTCTTCCACAGGGCCTTCTTCCACAATTTGGCTATCGTGAATCACCGCAACTTTATGGCAGATGCTCTTAATCACATCCATCTCGTGGGTAATTAAGACGATGGTGAGCCCGAGCTTTTTATTGATGTCCGTTAAGAGCGCTAAAATTGATTGCGTGGTTTGCGGGTCAAGCGCTGAAGTTGCCTCGTCACAAAGGAGGACTTTTGGTGAATTAGCGATGGCGCGCGCAATCCCGACACGCTGTTTTTGCCCACCTGAAAGTTGCGCGGGATATTTATGGGCGTGCTCGGTAAGTCCAATTAGTTCTAAAAGCTCATTGACGCGCTGATTAATCTCGCTTGAGGTGAGTTTTTGCAAGCGAAGCGGGAAGGCGATGTTATTAAAAATCGTTTGGCTTGAGAGCAGATTAAAATGTTGGAAAATCATCCCAATGCTACGGCGCGCGAGCATCAACTCTTTCGATGAGAGTTGAGTAATGTCGGTATCGTCGAGCATAACTTGCCCTTTGTCGGGGCGTTCAAGCAGATTGAGACAGCGGATTAACGTGCTTTTCCCTGCGCCTGAATGCCCAATAATGCCGTAGATCTCCCCTTTAGGGATATCGAGTGAAATGTTTGACAGCGCGGTGATCGTCTGATCGCCCGAGGGGTATGATTTATATAAATTCTTAATCTGAATCATGATGCGTCCTAAAACGATGTGCGGACGATTGATGCGCTCGCTTCCCGGTAAATCGGATCGATTTTGAGAATTCAATCAGTGGGCGTAGAGCGATATCGTCGCGCAGGTGGGATTAATTTTAATAATCTAGAAACAATACCAAATTATACACAAGTTGCGTAGTCTATTTAGGGGAATTGTTGGTCTTATAAAGCTACTTTTTTGTAAAAGTACGTATGGCGATTTTATAAAATTGGTATAAATAGAAGCCAAATGCGTAGCCAAAAGGGAGCATAAAGAGACGAAAAACTGGCTAAATATTTATCGATTTTCTGCTCGTTTTGGGAATAATCTATCTTTCCGTTAAGTTAATTTAAGGTCGTAATAACGCGGTAAAATCCCCTCTGTATGCTGGGTTTTTCTATCGCCCAGAATGATGCTATGTTAAATAGTGTTAAAAACTCAGACACTTAAAGGTTAGTCTTTGGCAGTGAGTTAATGTAAAATGGAGCGTGGATTATTTCACGGTGTGCTTTACCCAAGTGCCGCGTGAATTTATTTGGCTGATCGGTGTGGCGATAGGCTGAAACGTAATCAGATAAAAGAAGGAAGATTATGACCCTAAAAAGAACGATAATCGTCGGCACATTGTGCGGATTCGCCACGTTAAGTCAAATATCATGGGCCGATTGTGCCCACAAAGAAGCGAACCTTTTAAGGCAGCTTGAGTACGCAAAAAAATATAATAATCAAGAGCGTATTCGGGGGCTTGAGATCGCGCTCAATAAAACGCGCCGTTATTGCAATGATGGGCGTACCCATCATTATCAAACTGATCGATCGGATACTGATCTAAACGAGACCGAAGCCACGTCATTAAACGGACAGGTTGATCGAATCGAATCGTTACAAAAACGAGTCTTTGAGCAAAAACGCGATCTCATTGACGCTGAGTATGAGCTCGAAAAAGCCCGTCTTAGCGGAAAAGCAGAATCAATCGCGAAAAAAGAGCTTAAACTCAATAAAGAGAAAGCCATTTTAGAGCTCTACGAAACCGAGCTCGCAGAGCTTTTGAAGAAAAATTAAGAGGATAAAAGCGCATTGTGCGCTTTTTTTATAGAAAGCAAGCCCCATTGTGGGATGATCGATTGTGCTTTTTATTGTGTCTTTGACGTATATTGCGCAATAAAAATAGACGATACACCCAAATGGAATCATTTTTCGAACGCTCCTCGTTGCGTTATAGGGCGAACATCGGCATTGTCACAGGTGTGATCATGAAAAACAGCGAGATAAATACTATTAATCAGTTTCGCTTGGAAGTTCGGTATAATGCAGGGGAATCGAGAAATTAAATTCGAAAAATTGTAGACAAGTTGAGGAAAAAGATTATGTCTAAGCAGATGTTAAAACATGATGTCGATCCAATGGAAACACAGGATTGGGTAGACTCAATTGAGAGTGTATTAGACACTGACGGCGAAGAACGTGCCCATTACTTGATTGAAAAAGTGATCGAACGCGCGCATCGCGATGGAGTGAAAATCCCATTCTCAGGAACAACGGAATATATCAATACCATTCCTGCAGATAAACAACCTCGTTATCCTGGTAACTCGGAATTGGAACATAAAATCCGCTCCTATACCCGTTGGAATGCGATGGCATTGATCGTTAAAGCCAATATGGAAGATTCCTCAATTGGTGGACACATTGCAAGTTATGCATCGCTTGCGACCATGTGGGAAGTGGGTTTTAACCATTTCTGGAAAGGCTCAAACGAGAATCAAGAAGGCGATTTAATTTTCTTCCAAGGACACTCAGACCCCGGTATCTACGCGCGTGCGTTTATTGAAGGGCGCATCACCGAAGAAGAGATGATGAATTTCCGCCGTGAGGTGGATGGTAATGGACTTCCATCATATCCGCATCCATGGCTGATGAAAGAATTTTGGCAATTCCCAACGGTATCGATGGGACTTGGCCCGATTCAAGCGATCTATCAAGCGCGCTTCTTAAAATATCTCCACTCACGCGGATTAGCCGATACAGAAGGCCGTAAAGTCTGGTGTTTCTGTGGCGATGGTGAGATGGATGAGCCAGAATCACTCGGTGCAATCTCACTTGCAGGACGCGAAAAACTCGATAACTTAATTTTCGTGATCAACTGTAACTTACAACGTCTTGACGGCCCAGTTCGTGGGAACGGCAAGATTATCCAAGAGCTTGAATCAGGCTTCCGCGGCAACGGCTGGAACGTGATTAAACTCATTTGGGGCAACGGTTGGGATTCACTGTTAGCGCAAGATCATGACGGAATTCTCCGTAAACGCATGATGGAGTGTGTCGATGGGGATTATCAAACCTATAAATCCCGCGATGGCGCGTATGTTCGCGAACATTTCTTCAATAGTCCTGAGCTTAAAGCGATGGTTGCGCACATGTCTGATAACGACGTATGGCGTTTAAATCGCGGTGGACACGATGAGAATAAAGTGTTTGCAGCCTATGATGCAGCGGTGAAAACGGAAGGTAAACCTACTGTTATTTTAGTGAAAACCATCAAAGGCTACGGAATGGGCCAAGATGGGGAAGCGCAAAATACCGCTCACCAACAAAAATCCGTGAGCGTTGAGACCTTACGCCGTTTCCGTGACCGTTTTGAAGTGCCGATCTCAGATGAAGATTTAGAAGAGATCAACTTTATTCGCCCACCAGAAGGCAGCCCAGAGCTTGAATATCTGCACGAGCGCCGTAAAGCACTTGGTGGCTATCTGCCAAAACGTCGTCCAAAAACTGACGTTGCACTAAAAGTCCCTGCACTTGATGCCTTTAAAAATCAATTAGCAGCGACCGCAGAAGGGCGCGAAATTTCAACCACCATGAGCTTTGTGCGTATTTTAAATACCTTAGTGCGCGATAAAGAGCTGGGTAAAAACATTGTGCCGATCCTAGTGGACGAATCTCGTACCTTTGGTATGGAAGGAATGTTCCGTCAGCTTGGAATTTGGTCACAAGCAGGGCAGCAATATACCCCGCAAGATGCGGATCAATTGATGTTCTATAAAGAATCCAAAGATGGTCAAATTCTCCAAGAAGGGATCAACGAAGCAGGCGCGATGAGCTCATGGATTGCCGCAGCAACTTCCTATGCCAACTCAAACGTCCCGATGATTCCATTTTTTGTCTGCTACTCGATGTTCCAGCTTCAACGTACGATGGACTTAGTGTGGGCGGCAGCGGATCAGCGTTCGCGCGGATTCTTAATGGGTGGTACCGCTGGGCGCACAACGCTTAACGGGGAAGGCTTACAGCATCAGGATGGCCACAGCCATATCTTAGCGAGCCTCATTCCTAACTGTGTATCCTATGACCCGGCGCTTCAATATGAGTTAGCAGTGATCATTCAAGACGGTTTAAAACGCATGGTGGAAGACCAAGAAGATGTCTTCTATTACATCACCATCATGAACGAAAACTACGCGCACCCAGAGATGCCCGAAGGCGTTGAGAACGACATTCTTAAAGGGATGTATCTCTTCCGTAAAGGTGGCGAGAGCGATCTAAAAGTTCGTCTTTTAGGCGCAGGCACCATCTTCCAAGAGGTGTTAAAAGCAGCGGATCTTCTTAAAAATGATTGGAACGTTGAAGCGGATATCTGGAGCTGCCCAAGCTTTACTGAGCTTGCGCGTGATTTCCATGAAGTAGAGCGTCAAAACCTCTTCAATCCAGGTGCAGAAGCGAAAGAATCGTATGTTGGCTCACGCCTCAATGATTCCGATGCGCCGGTGATTGTATCAACCGACTACGTCAGAATGTATGCAGAGCAGATTCGCCCAGCGATCACAGCGCCGTATCGCGTGCTTGGAACCGATGGTTTTGGCCGTTCAGATACTCGTGCGCAACTGCGTAAATTCTTTGAAGTCGATCGTTATTACGTCACCATCGCAGCGTTAAGCGAACTTGCAAAACAGGGCAAGATCGAAGCAAGCGTTGTGGCAAAAGCGATTGAAAAATACAACATTGATGTTAATAAACCCAATCCTTTAACGGTGTAATCGCGTCAATTTCTTAAATGATG
This sequence comes from Lysobacteraceae bacterium, assembly GCA_012513365.1. Taxonomy (GTDB): domain Bacteria; phylum Pseudomonadota; class Gammaproteobacteria; order Cardiobacteriales; family Wohlfahrtiimonadaceae; genus CALZBJ01. The sequence continues at coordinate 35,073 of JAAZCI010000003.1, read as the reverse complement.
CAAAGGCGCTTAAAGCTTGCTGAATCCATCTTTTATATAGATCGAGAAATTAGTGGTTTTAAGCGCACTTCCAACCGTTAAATGCCCTTTGGGTTCATTATGAAAAAAGGATAAAAAATTATGGCAAAAGTTGATTTAATTGTGCCAGATATTGGGAATTTTGATGACGTCGATGTAATTGAAATTCTTGCAAATGTGGGCGATACCGTCGCAATCGATGATCCGATTCTAACGCTTGAATCCGATAAAGCATCGATGGATGTGCCTGCCGATAAAGCCGGTACCATTACTGAAATTTTAGTAAAAATTGGCGATAAGATTAAAGAAGGCGACGTTTACGCGCGTATCGATGTGAGTGCGGTAGATGCGCCGAAGGTTGAAGAACCAAAAGCAGAATCACCCAAAGCGGATGTGCCTGTCGCCGCTAAAGAAGCGCCACAAGCAGCTCCTGCACCGGTTTCAGCCGCTGCGGAAGTGATCGAACTTCGCGTTCCCGATATTGGGAATTTTGATGAGGTGGACGTGATTGAAGTCCTTGCTGCGGCAGGCGATCGCGTTGAGCTTGACCAGCCTCTTCTAACTTTGGAGTCTGATAAAGCGTCGATGGACGTTCCGGCTGAAAAAGCGGGCGTGATCGAATCGATCGTGGTAAATGTGGGCGATAAAATCAAAGAGGGTGACCTCATTGGTACGCTTAAAGTGGAAGGCGCAGCCCCTGCGGCAGCGGCGCAATCTGCTCCTGTGCAAGCACAAGTAGCTTCAGAAGCACCGGCGCGTACGGAATCGATCGCATCAGCCACCGGCGTTTTCAAAGCGCCTCACCCAGCAGATCCCATTCCAGAAGCACCGCACATGCCAGAGCCTGCGGCAAACGTTGATATCTCAACTGCGCATGCATCGCCTTCAGTTCGTGCATTTGCTCGTGAACTTGGCGCAGACTTAAATCAAGTGAAAGGTAGCGGACGTAAAGGCCGTATTCTTCGCGATGACGTCACGCTCTACATTAAAAATGTGCTCTCAGGCAAAACGCAATTAGCCGGCGCAGCGGCACCGCAAGGCGCATCTTATGGGGGCGGACTCGATCTTCTTCCATGGCCAAAAGTGGACTTTGCGAAATTTGGTGAGATTGAAGAAACACCATTGTCGCGCATTAAAAAAATCTCAGGCGCAAACCTTGCACGTAACTGGGCGATGATTCCCCATGTTGCGCAATTTGATGAAGCGGATATCACCAGTTTAGAAGCCCTTCGTAAACAGCTCAATAAAGAGTTTGAGCGTGAAGGTGCGCGTCTAACGATTCTCGCATTCTTAGTGAAAGCCTGTGTGAAAGCACTGCAAAAATTCCCTGAATTTAATAGCTCGCTGGATGGCGATAAACTTATTCTTAAAAAGTACTATCACATCGGTTTTGCAGCGGATACGCCAAACGGGTTAGTGGTTCCTGTAATTCGTGATTGTGATAAGAAAGGGGTAATCGAGATCGCCGCTGAAATGCGTGAACTTGCTGGTCTTGCCCGTGATGGAAAATTAAAACCGGATCAAATGCAGGGCGGAACATTTACCATTTCATCCTTAGGCGGCATTGGTGGAACGAATTTTATTCCGATCATTAATGCGCCAGAAGTGGCAATTTTAGGGGTATCTCGTAATGAGACCAAACCTGTGTGGAATGGTAAAGAGTTTGAGCCACGCTTAATGCTTCCACTCTCATTATCATACGATCACCGCGTGATCGACGGGGCGCTCGGGGCACGCTTTATTGTGTACTTAAATGCGCTTCTCACCGATATGCGCCGTGCGCTAATTTAGGAGGAGAGATGGCTATAGAAATGAAATTACCCGACATCGGTAATTTTGATGGTGTCGATGTCATCGAAGTGTTGGTGAATGTGGGCGATAGCGTTGCGGTGGATGATCCACTTTTAACGCTTGAATCTGACAAAGCCTCAATGGATGTGCCGGCAGAAATTGCGGGCACCATTACGGAAATTTTAGTAAGTGTGGGCGATCAAATTAAAGAGGGTGATGCGATTTTCCGTATCGAACCTTCTGAAAGTGCGCCGGCTGTTGATGCTAAACCAGAAATGGCTGAACCTGCGCCTCGCATCGATGTAAATACAAGTGCAAATGTCAATACAAATACAGGTACTGAAAAAACCGCAGCGCCATCTGAAGGCATTAAATCAAGCGTTGTCGAGCCTGATTGTGATCTTTTAGTGATTGGTGCCGGCCCTGGTGGATATTCGGCGGCATTCCGTGCGGCGGATCTTGGCTTAAAAGTAATTTTAGTTGAGAAATATCCAACGCTTGGCGGCGTGTGTTTAAATGTAGGTTGTATCCCATCGAAAGCGCTCCTTAAAGTTGCGGGCGTGATTGATGAAGCGAAAGTATCGAACGATTACGGCGTTGATTTTGGCACTCCGAAAATCGATCTCGATAAGCTTCGCGGCTACAAAGAGTCGGTGGTGAATAAACTCACTGGCGGCTTAGGCGGCATGGCGAAGATGCGTAATGTGGAAGTAGTTCAAGGCACCGCAACCTTTGAAAATGATCACACCGTGAAAGTGATCTATCATGGGGACGTGCGTGAAATTACCTTCCACAATGCTATTATTGCCGCAGGTTCACGGGCGATTAATTTACCCTTTATGCCGGAAGATCCGCGTATTATCGATTCAACCGGCGCGCTTAAATTGGAAGATATTCCAAAACGCATGCTCGTTGTCGGTGGCGGAATTATCGGCCTTGAGATGGCGACGGTTTATTCAACGCTTGGTTCGAAAGTGTCGATTGTTGAATTTACCGATGGCTTTATGCCAGGCGCGGACCGCGATCTTGTTTCGGTGTTTGAAAAGCACAATAAAAACCGCTTTGAGCGCGTAATGTTTGGTACAAAAGTGGTTGCAGCGGAAGCAACCGATGCGGGCATTAAAGTGAGCTTTGAAGGCAACGCGCCGATCGCTGATGAAGTGTATGATCGCGTGTTAGTTGCGGTTGGCCGTGCGCCAAATGGTCATCTTCTCGATGCAGAAAAAGCGGGCGTGATTGTTGATGAGCGCGGATTTATCAGCGTTGATAAGCAGATGCGTACCAACGTACCGCACATCTTTGCGATCGGCGATATTGTGGGCCAACCAATGCTTGCGCATAAAGCCGTGCATGAAGCCCATGTGGCGGCGGAAGTGTGTGCCGGTCACAAACGTTTCTTCGATGTGCGTCAAATTCCTTCGGTTGCGTATGCTGATCCTGAAATTGCTTGGGCAGGGCTCACCGAAACGGAAGCGAAAGCGAAAAACATTCCCTATGAAAAATCGGTGTTCCCATGGGCGGCGAGCGGAAAAGCGATTGCCAATAACCGTGATGAAGGCTTTACCAAACTGCTCTTTGATCCTGAAACAAAACAGATCATTGGTGGTGGTATTGTCGGCACGCACGCGGGCGATCTGATTGGTGAGGTTTGCCTTGCCGTTGAGATGGGCGCGGATAATATCGATATGGGTCACACTATTCACCCGCATCCGACCTTGACCGAATCGCTTGGAATGGCGGCGGAAAACTTAGAGGGCGCATGTACGGATCTACCGCCTAAAAAACGCCGTTAATTTAAGTTAAAATTTAACGTAAAAATAATCCCCCGTGATGAACGTCATCGGGGGATTTTTATTGCTACAATAACCGCTCGTTATGTGAGTGCAAGGAGAGAGTTGTGATCGATATTACCAAGGCCGAGATTGAGAATATTATTATCCATAAGGTGGGCAATAAGGGACAAGAAGAGGGTTGTCTCTTTTCGGAAACGGAAGCGACGCCGAGTGAATATTTAAAAACGCTCCTCACCGAACATTATCTGCGCCCGCTATCTGAGGTGAGCGAGCCTTCGATCTTCTATCATGAGTCGGATCTTGAACTCAACGCCATTGCACAATTTTCTGAGAGCCTTTTTAACGCGCCGGAGAGCTTTAAAGAGCAATCGATCAAGATCGCCAAACATCTCTATAGCGTCTCCAATCACCCCAATATCGTGGGTGGTGAATTTATCGTCATTCTGTTTTCAAACATTGTCGTCGGTAGCGCAAATTCAATGGGATTAGCGGTATTAAAAGTGGAATCGAAAGATGATTATCTCGATATCCGTAATGAAAATGGCACACTTGAGCTGATCGAAAAAGAGGGGATTGCTCTTCGTGAGATTCAGAAAGGGGCACTTATTTTATCGAGCGATATGTCCGTGCTTGCGATCGACATCCTCAAAAAACGCACGAAATATTGGCACGATGATTTTTTAAAAGTTGCGCCAAAAAAGACAGAAGAGGCGGAGCTTAAAGCAAGCGGCGATATTCTCCGTGGGCTGTCGAGCCGGATCGAGAATCCAAGCGATCATTTAGCCTTTAATCAAGGATTGGAAAATTATCTGGATCAGCGTGATGAGCTTGAGCTTCGCGATCTGCACGATCTCTCAAAACCCTATTTAGAGCCGCAAGAGATCGATCGGGTCTTTAATGCAGCGCAGAGCAAAGCGGGGTTTGAATTTGATAACGAGCTCAAAATCCCGAGCGAGCGCTTTCGTCTACAGGCCAAAAATGTGATGAAAAAGACGCGCATTATTGATGGGGTTAATCTTGTGGTAACCAATGAAGATGCCTATCTCAATGGCATTAAAATTGAAGAGCGCGATGGCGGATTTAGAGCGATTATCGATTTCGATATTTATGAGTCGCTAAAAGAGAATTAGGTCTGTTTTGTGAAGACTAAAGGATCGTCTAAGTGTATGAGTGAGCTTGGCGATCCTTTTTTATTGCGTGGCGGAATATTTTAATATTTAAGAATAAATCAGCTAGAAATTGCGAGAGTAGGGGGCTTATAAGATAATTTGCGTCAGTTCTTTCACCATTTGCCCAGTTAATCCCCAAATTTTATAGTCGCGATAGTGGTAACAAGGTGTATTATGATAGGTTTGCTGCGGCGCATTCTTAAGATAGGAGAGCGGGACGCTAAAGATTGAGGCGACTTCATCGTGATTTTTCTCAAAGGTGAGCGCATCGTCAATCAGCCCGACAAAGGGGCGCACCCAGATGCCATGATGAGAGACAACCGGCGTTAAACCGCCAAGCACTTCGATCTTGTGTGGCGCAAGACCAATCTCTTCTTCCGTTTCGCGAAGAGCGGTGATGAGGAGGTTTTTATCCTCTTTTTCGCGCATGCCACCGGGGAAACAGACTTGTCCTGCATGAGTCGTCAGATCGGATGCGCGCAGTGTAAAAATAAGTTCAGGATCATCTTTTTTAATAATGATGGCGCAGACGGCGGAATCTTTGAGGTTATGCCGTTCAACCCACGTCGGGCGATAGCCGCGTACACGATTGCGAATTTTGGCAATGGCAGGCGGGCTCTCTTCCGGAAAAAAGTGAAGACTATTCGGTTTTTCTTTCATAGGATTAGTACAAGATCTGTTTAATTAATAAGCAAGTTCTTTCGGTCAATTTATAGTATTGTAGCTCATATCCGGCGGTTTTTTCGTCATTGACAATGAAAAAATTCAACCAGATAAGAATTATGATAATAACAATAACAGGGGGAAATTTATGTCTCGTGAAACTTGGAGTAATAAAATACTCTATATCTCAACCGTTGCCGGTGCGACCATTGGATTTGGCGCAACGTGGCGGTTTCCATATCAGGTAGGGCAAAATGGTGGCGGTGCCTATCTACTCGTTTTTATGCTCGCCATGATTATTTTGGGTGTGCCGATGTTGATGGCGGAGCACATTATCGGGCGGCGTTTGCAAACCAATACCGTCGATGCCTTTGGGCAGGGCGATCACAAAAAACCGATCTCCAAATTTTGGAAAGGGGTGGGGGTTTTAGCGATCATCGGGGCCTTTGGGATCTTAGCGTACTACATGGTGCTTGGGGCGTGGGTGATGAGTTACATTGCCGATATTACCCGAGGCGCGATTAACCTATCTGAGCCATTAGGGCGAGAATATATCTCCTCGTTTTTCTCGGGGTCCATCAGTAATACCTTGAAAATGTTGAGCTACACCTTTATCTTTGTGGCGATCAACTACTACATTTTAGTGAAGGGAATTATTCAAGGGATTGAGAAATTGATCTCGCGGGTGATGCCTCTTTTCCTCATTATTTTAGTGGTGATGGTGATCTATTCGCTCCAGCTTCCTGGCGCAAAAGAGGGGCTTAAATTCTATCTGATTCCTGATTTTAGTCGCATCAATGCCGGCATTTTCTTAGAGGCACTTGGGCAAGTATTCTTCGCGCTGAGTCTTGGTTTTGGGGTGATGATCACGCTCTCCTCTTACTTACATAAAAAAGAGAATATGGTGGGCATTAGTTTATCGGCGGGTGTAATTAATACGGTAATTCCATTTTTATTAGGTTTTGTAATTTTCCCTGCGCTCTTCTCGGCAGGTATGGAGCCATCAGCAGGGCCAACGCTCGTATTCCAAGCGCTTCCGGTTGTTTTCTCTAATATGCCCTTTGGTACTGTTGTTGGGATCGCGTTCTTCTTACTCTTGATTTTTGCTGCGCTCACCACATCACTTACAATCTATGAGGTGGTGATCACAACGCTTGTTGAGAAAACGAGCATGAGCCGTAGCTTTGCGACCTTTATCACGCTTGGTACCATCTTCTTATTAGGAAACCTCCCAGCGGTATTATCGGATGGCCTATGGCAAGATGTGCGTGTGTTTGGTATGAGTATTTTTGACGCGTTTGACTTCGTCAGTGCGAATATCTTCTTCGTGTTGACGAGCTTCCTCTCCTGTGTATTTATCGGCTTTGTGCTCGGCAAGAAAGTAATGGTCGATGAGATCACCAATGGAAATACCATCAATCAAAAAGTTGCAGGACCGCTCTTTTACTACATCAAATATTTCATTCCGCTCTTAATTATCGTGATTGCGTTAATGAGTTTTATGTAGGTAAAGAGGTAGTAACAACGATGCCAATGAATTAATTATCTATTGAAAATCGTTGAGATAACAAAAAGCCACTTTCGTGCAGTTGATGCGTAAAGTGGCTTTTTTATAGAGCTCTATTTATCGAGCCGTATTCTATTATTCTATCGATTGCTTATCGATCTGCCTCGGGGGAGGATTACTCAGCCTCTTCCTCGGCGCGGAGTTCGTTTAGTTTCTCCATGATCTGATAACACATCTCTTTGGTATTGGTTTTCGAAACCGCTGCGATGGTGAAATAACGATCTTCCGGATTCCAATCGATCGCTTTTAAAAACTCGGCAATGCGCTCGTCACGCTCATCTTCTGGGATGAGATCGACTTTATTAAGCACTAACCAGCGTTTTTTATTGTAGAGATCGTCGCTATAGTTTTTGATCTCATTTAAGATCGTAAAATAATCTTGTACGGGATCTTGGCTGTCGCTCGCAGGAGAAATATCCACTAAATGGAGTAAAACACTGGTGCGGGCAAGATGTTTTAAAAATTGATGCCCAAGTCCAGTGCCTTCTGATGCCCCTTCAATTAACCCAGGAATATCGGCCACAACAAACGAGTTGTCGTAATCAAGTTCCACAACGCCAAGGCTTGGGGTTAAGGTAGTAAATGGATAATCGGCCACTTTTGGGCGAGCACCAGAAATTGCGCGCACGAGCGTTGATTTTCCGGCATTGGGAAGGCCTAAAAGACCCACATCAGCAAGCACTTTAAGCTCTAAGCGAAGTTCGCGGATATCCCCATCGGTACCGGGTTTGGTTTGACGAGGGGCACGATTCGTTGAGCTCTTAAAGCGAGCGTTTCCAAGGCCGTGCATACCGCCTTGTGCCACTTTTACGATCTGTCCGTGTTTGGTTAAATCGCAGATAAATTCATTGGTTTCCGCGTCAAATACTTGTGTGCCGCGCGGGACTTCTAAAATCAGGTCTTCGCCAGATCGGCCGGTACGGTTTGACCCTTCACCAGGGCGACCATTTTTAGCTTTAAAGCTGCGCTCATAGCGGAATGTCATTAGGGTGTTTAAGGAATCAACAGCTTTTAAATAGATGCTACCCCCGTCGCCGCCATCGCCCCCATCGGGTCCCCCAAAGGGAATAAAGCGTTCGCGTCTAAAGCTTAAGCACCCATTACCGCCTTTTCCTGCTTCTACTCGAATTCGAGCTTCATCTATAAATTTCATAATCGTCTATCTATCTTAATTAGAAATAAAAAAAGCTCCACAAAAATGGAGCTTTATTAAAAGAGTAGCATATGCTAATTAAGCGATTGGCTCAATGCTAACATATTTACGCTTGTTTGGGCCTTTCGTAATGAATTGTACGTGACCATCTGTTTTTGCGAAAATTGTGTGATCTTTTCCGAGGCCTGCATTGATACCTGCGTGGAATTTAGTACCACGTTGACGAACAATGATAGAGCCTGCTGTTACGAGTTCGCCACCAAAACGTTTCACTCCTAAACGTTTACTTTCCGAGTCGCGACCGTTACGGCTAGAACCAACACCTTTCTTCTGTGCCATAATTAAGTTCCTTTTTTAATACTAGTTATGCACTGATACCAGTGATTTGAATCTCGGTAAAGTGCTGACGATGACCTTGACGTTTACGATAATGTTTACGACGACGGAATTTAACAATTTCGATTTTACGAGTACGACCTTGTTTTCTTACAGTAGCTGTAACTTTTGCGTTCTCAACAACAGGAGTACCCACGGTTACGTCGCCATTATTGCTAACAAGTAAAACGTCTGAAAGCTCAACTGTTGAACCTTCTTCTGCGCCTTCGATTTTTTCAATACGGAGGATTTGACCTTCCGCAACGCGATATTGTTTACCGCCTGTTCTTATAACTGCATACATTTGCTGAATGCTCCGCATAAAATAATTTACAAAATGTGTGAAAACTGGCTATTGCTTTCTCTTCTTCAATAGTCGCAATCATTATAATTGCCAATTTAAGAGGAACGATTCTAATGATTAAAATTTGATTAGTCAAGTTTTAACCAATTATTTTCCCCAATTAAAGAGAGAGCAGAGAATAAAACTAACTATTCTTTGCAGGATTTAACCGTTTATAGCAAATGCCCATTTACCTATCAATCAATCCGTTATTCTCTTATAATATAGGAACAATTTCAAGTCTTATTTATATAAGGAGTATCGAGATGATTTTATTACAAATGAATTTTGGCTATCCAAAAGAGGCGATGGGCGATGCTTTAACGGAAAATGGACGCGGACTTGCGGAAAGTATCAATCAAGAACCGGGCTTTATTTCCAAAGTGTGGATCGAGAATGCGGAGACGGAGGAGAGTGGCGGAATTTATATGTTCGATACGCTCGAAAATGCTCAAAATTACGCGAAAATGCATGTGGAGCGTGCAAAATCTATTGGGGCAACTAATATTGAAATTAAATATTTTAATGTGAATGAACCGCTCTCAAAATTAAATCGCGGGATTTAACAGAACAACGATATTGATAAAAGCACCCGAAGGTGCTTTTTTTGTTGTCTTTTTTCTATATCTGCTTGATTTTAAATTAATATTTTGCGAGGGTGATAGGCGTTTTGATTTAAAAGAGAGGTGGGGTTATGGTGAAAATAGATATTGAGGCGGGGTATATGATGGTATCGCTGATGATCGCACTTGCGCTTCTTCTTTTTGCGGTACTGGGTTTTCAGCATTTTTATTTATCGAGCATCGAGTCGAAAGTGGTGCTTCGTAACGGACATCTCAAATCACTGTGTAATTACAATGTTCAAGCTCTTTCTCAGTATCGCAGTTTTCAAAAAACACGGAAGGCGTCGCGTGTTAATGCTGGTAAGCTCACAGAGAAATGCATTCGGCGAGCCTCTCGATGAGCGGGTTATATCGATCTCGTGGCGCCTCACCACTTCAATTAATGATTAGTTTGGCGATTGGGTTGTCGTTAATTGCCTCCGGATTTCACTATTACAGCGCAATGCTTGTACGGGTTCATCAGGATCAAGACCAGATTGAGCTCGTCAATCAATTTGATATGGCAGAAATTTTGTTAAGAGATGCCTTTGAGCGAGCGGATTATGGTGGTGATGTTGGTGAAATTGTCATTGGTGAAAATATTTCGGCATTTGAAATTACTCTTTTGCGTTATCCGATTCACTGGTATCGCTTTGAGGATCACTCTTCTGATCGGTTGTCTGATCAATATCAGGATCAATCCTTACAAGACGGGAATCGAAATACAGGTGGATTAAGGTTAGCTCGTTCAAATCATGAAAAATCAGAGTATTACATCGGCGGTGTGCGATACGTTGCACGTGGGAGTGATCTGCTCATTGGGACAGAAAAAGTTCCGCTCGGTTATTGGATGTCCTCTGATGAGGTTTCGCTTTCGGAAGTATTGCACAGTGCGATCGAGCGGGCACAAATTGTGTCGGGAAAATATCCACCTCTATTGTGGGCAACGAATGGCGAAACGGGAGTTCTGTTTAAGGTAGGTCTACAGAATAAAGAGGCTTTAGGCATTGCATCAGCAGATCTACGGCAAATTAAAGCGCTATCGGCAACGACTCTAAAAGGGAGTGCTACACCCATTTTCCTCTATCAGCTCCAATCAAAGCAGTTTTATACATTAAAAGAACGAGGCGAGTATCGGCTTGTGATCGATGGGTTTGATGGGCAGGCGTTTATCCGGATTCCAAATATGATTCGGTTTCGGCTTGCTGTCTTTAATAAGAATACTCGGCGTTGGGAATATGATTGGGATCTATATGAAACAAATTCTGCGCTGATTTCGGTTGAGCTTATCGGTGGTATAGGGGAGTGGAAATCCTCAGACGTTGAGTTTTTATACCGTGAATCTGCTGAGGTTGAGATGATAACGGGAATTAATCACCATCCTGAGTGGGTTGATGCACGCCGTCTGCTTTTCTATCTGGGTGAATCATGAATAGGCGCTCTATAAGATTCAAAAACCGAGGCGTCGTACTAATTAGTATGCTCGGGATTTTATTGCTACTTTCGATTTTGGGTGGCTACTATGCCTGGAAAATAAATGGCGCGCTTCGTCTGCACAATTTAATAGAGATCGATAAAGCCAGCGCAATAGCGTATACCGATCGTCTTCGGGAGCGCGGGGTTCAATTAGAGAAGGCGATTAAAACCTGTCGTAACGCGCTCTGTCATTTGGAGGAAAGGATTCAAGGCGATATTAAAGTTGGTTGGAGAGAGGTGGTTTATGCCGATCGTTTTGATCAAACGTTTTCAAGCCAAATAAAAAAGCAGATGATGGAAAACGGGCAGCAATATTTGGTGACTTATTATTATGACGCACCTATGGAATCCTCTTATTTTGAATTGTGGGGATTGGATGAAATTGAGCGGCGTTTTGCATATCTCTCCATTAAGATGGTTGATGGTTTCGATAACCGAGTATTGCATGGCGGGCGTTATTATCAATTGAGTATTGAAGAGAGTTCGATTGTGATTGAGTCAGAGGGTGAAAAGTATAGGGTGGAGCTTCCAAGCAAACTGTTTTTAAATGATGGGAAAGAGGTAATCGCAACTGCACTATCGGAAAACGCTTATTATCTTTATTTAAGCGATGGAAATATTTGGTCGATCGATTTAGAAGGATTGATTGCATCGAAAAGAGCGAATTTAACTTGGGTTACCCGTTTCGCGGTTGACGATGCGTCGGGTGGAGGGAGTTCTCGTTTTGTCCTACAAAAGATTGGGTCGATGCTTCATCTATATAAGATAGATAAGTCATCCGGTGTGGTACAAAAAAGTGCGTTTGATCTATATAGTGGGCGCCGTTATATCGAGCGCAAATGGATCGATATTGAGTTGTCAGGTGATGAGGTTTTGGAGGGTGAAGAGGCGTTTGCATGGGGAGTTGCATTTACGGAAAAAGGTAAGTCCGTAATGATTGAAAAATTTGTTCAGCATTCCTTGGGAATTACGCTAAAATTAAAGGGTGAAGATCGATGTTTAGACATTCGCGCTGATGGACGAGTTCAGACGATTAAGAATGAAATTGAAAATTGTGTTTTGGAATTTAGTCAGAATTTAGAGAGCCGGTTCCAATTACATCGATTGGAAGGGTAGTGCAGTATTAAATATAGAAATATAGAGGGAATAAGAGTTCAGATGTCAGATCTTCCGAGTTATGAAACGGTGAGTGTGACGCGTTATCGGGGTGAAAGCGAGTTTGTTGAGGATGATTTTTTGCTCAATGAGAAGCCGGTATCGATCGTTTATAACGGCTATCCGCATGTGGTGATTATGTGTACGCCGAAGGATTTGGAAGATTTTATATACGGCTTTAGTTTTACCGAAGGGATTGTGAATCGAGCGGAAGAGATTCTCTCCATTCACCTTGATCTGCGGGAGAATGGCGTAGTAGCAGAAGTGGAAATTTTGCCTGAGTGCATGATTCGGCTCGAATCGCGTAAGCGTCAAATGAGTGCGCGTACGGGGTGCGGGATTTGTGGGCTCGATTCCTTTGATCAGGTGGTGCGCCCGCTCAAGAAAATTGAGACACAAAGTGAGGTTGAGATAAGTGCGATTAATGAGGCGCTTAAAGTGGCGTCTGATTATCAAGCGCTCAATCAGAAAACCGGAGGCGCGCACGGTGCGTTTCTTTGTGATAAAATGGGTCAAATTCTTTTAGTCCGAGAGGATGTTGGGCGGCACGTTGCGATGGATAAATTGATCGGTGCGCTCATTCGTGCAGGGATTCCCACGCACGATAAATTTTGTTTGATCACCTCTCGCGCAAGTTTTGAGATGGTTCAAAAAGCAATTTGCGCAAAATTTAATCTTCTAGTGGCGATCTCCGCGCCCACATTAATGGCTGTTAATTTGGCAAAAGAGCATCAAATTAAGCTCGCCGCTTTCTCAAGAGTCAATAAAATAAATGTTTATTCTTCTTGACATAGCAGTGAACTCTTTATAAAATTTCATCTCTTTGGGAGTATGCCCAAAGAATTTTATTTTTAATAAATTATTGTTTTAGCAAGGATTTAGATTTAATGGTAACAGTTAATCAATTGGTTCGCCGTCCGCGCAGATCAAAAACTGATAAATCTGACGTTCCAGCGCTTGAGGGTTCACCTCAACGTCGTGGAGTTTGTACTCGGGTTTATACAGCGACACCTAAAAAGCCTAACTCTGCTATGCGTAAAGTTTGTCGTGTAAGATTGACAAACGGTTATGAAGTATCTAGCTACATCGGTGGTGAAGGTCATAACTTACAAGAGCACAGTGTGGTATTGGTTCGCGGCGGTAGAGTGAAAGACCTTCCAGGGGTTCGTTATCACGTTGTACGCGGTGCATTAGACGCGCAAGGTGTTGATAAACGTCGTCAAGGTCGTTCGAAATATGGTGCTAAGAGACCTCGTTAATAGGTTTTTTGGTATTTTTGGATTTAGTATTTATTGAGAGAATCTCATGTCAAGAAGAAGAGAAGTCCCGAAGCGTGACGTCCTGCCTGATCCGGTATATGGAAGTCAAATGCTCGCGAAATTCATTAATATGGTGATGATTTCTGGTAAGAAGTCAATCGCAGAGCGCATCTTATATGGTGCATTAGAAGAAGTTAAAGAGAAGGGTCACGAAGATCCAATCGAAGCGTTAGAGACAGCTTTAGAGAACGTACGTCCTAAAGTAGAAGTTAAATCACGCCGCGTTGGTGGTGCGACATACCAAGTGCCAGTAGAAGTTAGAGCGTCAAGACGTGATGCTTTAGCAATGCGTTGGATGGTTGATGCTGCAAGAAAACGTTCAGAAAAATCAATGGTTCGCAGAATGGCAGCTGAAATTTTAGATGCAGTCGAGAATCGTGGTGCGGCAGTTAGAAAGCGTGAAGACGTTCACCGCATGGCGGAAGCGAACAAAGCGTTCTCGCATTTCCGTTGGTAAGATTGTTACATTAGCTAACAGACACTTGCTGTTTATATATGCGGTTACTCAAACTTTGGGTTACCGCATTTATTGCTTTAAGAAAATTATAATTTTGTAAAGAGAAGGATTTATTATGGCTCGAACTATGCCTATTGAGCGTTATCGTAATATCGGTATTAGCGCACACATTGACGCAGGTAAAACGACGACGTCAGAGCGTATTCTGTATTACACAGGTAGAAGTCATCGTATCGGGGAAACTCACGATGGTACCGCAACAATGGACTGGATGAAACAAGAGCAAGATCGTGGTATCACTATCACATCTGCTGCGACTACATGTTCATGGAGTGGAATGAAGCAACAATTCCCTGAGCATCGCATCAACTTAATTGACACTCCAGGTCACGTTGACTTTACAATCGAAGTTGAGCGTTCTATGCGTGTTCTTGACGGTGCGGTAATGGTTTACTGTTCAGTAGGTGGTGTTCAACCTCAGTCAGAGACTGTATGGCGTCAAGCTAACAAGTATGAAGTTCCACGTATCGCGTTCATCAACAAAATGGACCGTACTGGTGCTAACTTCCTACGCGTTGTTGAGCAAATGAAAGACCGTTTACGTGCAAACGCTGTACCTATTCAGCTTCCAATCGGTGCTGAAGACGAGTTCGAAGGTGTGATCGACTTAGTAACAATGAAAGCGATCTACTGGGACGAAGCGTCAATGGGTATGAAGTTTGAAGAGCGTGATATTCCTGAAGCGCTTTTAGCAGACGCAGAAAACTATCGTTCACAAATGGTAGAAGCTGCAGCTGAAGCATCAGAAGAGTTAATGGAAAAATACCTTGAAGAAGGTGAACTTTCAGTAGATGATATTCGTCGCGGTATCCGTGTGCGTACACTTGCCTCTGAAATCGTTCCAGTAACCTGTGGTACAGCGTTCAAAAATAAAGGTGTTCAAGCACTTCTTGATGACGTAATCTACTATCTTCCTTCTCCTACAGAAGTAAAAGACATTGCGGGTGAATTGCCTGACGGTGAGCGTGGTGTGCGTATTTCTTCAGACGAAGAGCCATTTTCAGCGCTAGCGTTCAAATTAGCGAACGACCCATTTGTTGGTAACTTAACCTTCGTACGTGTTTACTCAGGCGTGATCAAATCAGGTGATTTTGTTTATAACCCGGTTAAAGATCGCCGTGAGCGCGTTGGTCGTTTACTTCAAATGCACTCAAACTCACGTAGCGAGATTGATGAGATCCGTGCAGGTGATATCGCAGCGATGGTAGGTCTTAAAGACGTTACTACGGGTGATACTCTTTGTGATCAACAAAACATCATTACGCTTGAGCGTATGGAGTTCCCTGAGCCAGTAATCTTTGTTGCAATCGAGCCAAAAACAAAAGCTGACCAAGAAAAAATGGGTATGGCTTTAGGTCGATTAGCGCAAGAAGACCCTTCATTCCGTGTTCGCACAGATGAAGAATCAGGACAAACAATCATCGGTGGTATGGGTGAGCTTCACTTAGAAATCATCGTTGATCGTCTTAAAGAAGAGTTCAAAGTTGAATGTGCTGTAGGTGCGCCACAAGTTGCTTACCGTGAAACTATCACCAAATCTGTCGAAGTTGAAGGTAAATTCGTTCGTCAGTCAGGTGGTCGCGGTCAGTTCGGTCACGTATGGTTACGTTTAGAACCAAGAGAGCCAGGTGAAGGATACGAGTTCGTTAACGAAATCGTTGGTGGTGCTGTTCCTCGTGAATACATCCCAGCTGTTGACGCGGGTATCAAAGAGCAAATGGCAAACGGTGTTATCGCGGGCTACCCAGTAGAAGACGTGAAAGTAACACTTTACGATGGTTCTTACCACGAAGTTGACTCAAGTGAAATGGCGTTCAAAATCGCAGGTTCTATGGGTTTCAAAGCAGGTGCTGCCAAGGCGGGTCCTGTATTACTTGAGCCGGTTATGCTTGTTGAAGTTGAAACACCTGAAGATTACATGGGTGACGTTATGGGTGATCTTAACCGTCGTCGCGGTAGTCTTCAAGGTATCGAAGATGCGTATGGTTCTAAGCTCATCAAAGCGGAAGTTCCATTATCTGAAATGTTCAAATATTCGAACTCACTTCGTTCAGCAACTCAAGGTCGTGCGACCTACTCGATGGAGTTCTTAAAATATCAAGAAACTCCGAAAAACGTTGCTGATGAAATCATCGCTCGTAACAAAGGCGAGTAATTAAATCCTTAATTACTAACGCTGTAAAATAAATTATATTTGCAAAATCTAAAACAAGCACTATAATGTAGTGCTTGTTTTTAGCTCTTTAACAATTTGGGGTATTAAAATGTCAAAGGAAACTTTTAGTCGTAATAAACCACACGTAAACGTGGGTACAATTGGTCACGTTGACCATGGTAAAACTACCTTAACTGCTGCATTAACGAAGGTTGGTGCTGAAGAATACGGTGGAGATATCCGTGCGTACGATCAAATCGATAACGCACCAGAAGAGAGAGAGCGTGGTATCACAATCTCAACTTCACACGTTGAATATGAATCACCTAATCGCCACTACGCACACGTAGACTGCCCAGGACACGCTGACTATGTTAAAAACATGATCACTGGTGCTGCGCAAATGGACGGAGCGATTCTCGTATGTTCAGCTGCAGATGGTCCTATGCCACAAACTCGTGAGCACATCTTATTATCACGCCAAGTAGGTGTTCCATATATTCTTGTTTTCTTAAACAAAGCAGATATGGTTGATGATGCTGAGTTGATCGAACTTGTTGAGATGGAAGTTCGTGATCTTCTTAACGAATATGATTTCCCTGGCGATGATACTCCAGTAATTGTAGGTTCTGCACTTAAAGCGATCGAAGGCGACCAGTCTGAAATCGGTGTACCTGCAATCAAAAAACTTATCGAATCATTAGACGCATGGATTCCAGAGCCAGTGCGTGAAATCGATAAACCTTTCCTTATGCCTATCGAAGACGTGTTCTCAATCTCAGGTCGTGGTACAGTTGTAACCGGTCGTATTGAAACAGGTATTCTTAAAGCAGGTGAAGAAGTTGAGATCGTTGGTATCCGCGATACTCAGAAATCAACCTGTACAGGTGTTGAAATGTTCCGTAAACTTCTTGATGAAGGTCGCGCAGGAGATAACGTTGGTGTTCTTCTTCGTGGTACTCGTCGTGAAGATGTTGAGCGCGGACAAGTTCTTGCTAAACCCGGCACAATCACTCCCCATACACAATTTGAAGCAGAAGTTTACGTCCTTTCTAAAGACGAAGGTGGTCGTCATACTCCGTTCTTCAAAGGTTATCGTCCACAATTCTATTTCCGTACAACTGACGTAACAGGTGCTTGTGAGCTTCCTGAGGGCGTTGAGATGGTAATGCCTGGTGATAACATTAAAATGGTTGTTGAGTTAATCAACCCAATCGCAATGGCAGAAGGCTTACGCTTCGCAATCCGTGAAGGTGGCCGTACTGTTGGTGCTGGTGTTGTTGCTAAGGTAATTAAATAAGTTTATTTCCTTCAGAGCATCCCGATAGTGGGGTGCTCTCGATTTTCAAGAAATGAGAGAAGTATGGATAATCAAAGAATCAGAATACGTCTAAAAGCATTCGACTATCGTTTAATCGATCAGTCAGCAAAAGAGATCGTTGAAACAGCAAAACGTACTGGTGCACAGGTTAAAGGTCCAATTCCTTTACCAATCAAGCACGAGCGTTTCACTGTGTTAACCTCTCCACATGTTAATAAAGATGCTCGAGATCAGTATGAACTCAGAACGCACAAGCGTTTAATGGATATTGTCAACCCTACAGACAAAACAGTTGATGCTTTAATGAAGCTCGACCTTGCTGCTGGTGTTGATGTGCAAATTAAATTAGGTTAAGTTAATTTGCTGCGATGAAGGTCGCCAACCTTCCTCTCGTAAGTTAACAATTTATTTAAAATTGAGGTATTAAAATGGCAGTTGGATTAATTGGAAAAAAACTAGGAATGAGCAGAGTATTCGGCGAAGATGGCCGTGCTCAAGCTGTTACTGTAGTTGAAGTTGATGCGAATCAAATTACCCAAATCAAAACTGATGCGATTGATGGTTATACCGCAATCCAAGTTGCAGTGGGTAAAACTTTAAAAAGCAAAAAAAATAAAGCACAAGATGCTCACTTTGCGAAAGCAAATGTTGAGGGTGGCCGCGCTTTATGGGAATTCCGTGTTGACAGTGCAGAAATCGAAGGATTCGAACTTGCACAAGAATTAAACGTAGCTCTCTTTGAAGTAGGTCAAAAAGTAGATGTTTCAGGCATCACTCAAGGTAAAGGTTATGCGGGTACAATTAAACGCCATAACTTTACTGCGCAAAGAAATACTCACGGTAACTCCGTTTCTCACAGAGTTCCTGGTTCTATCGGACAATGTCAGGATCCTGGTCGAGTATTTAAAGGTAAAAAAATGACCGGTCATATGGGTGCGGTGAGAAGAACAACGCAAAACCTTGAAATTGTATCCGTAGATGCAGACCGCAATCTGCTCTTAATTAAAGGTGCAATTCCAGGACCTAAAGGCTCAAATGTTGTCGTAAGCCCAGCGGTTAAAATTAAAAGAGGTAAAGCGTAATGGAAATTCAAGTAGTAGGGGGAACACCCGTACAATTAGATAGCTCATTATTTGCGCGCGAATATAACGAAGCCTTGATTCATCAAGTAGTAACTGCGTTCTTAGCAGGTAGCCGTGCGGGTACTAGAGCTCAAAAAAGCCGTGCAGACGTTCGTGGAAGTGGTGCAAAACCATGGAGACAAAAAGGCACAGGTCGTGCTCGCGTTGGTACAGCGCAAAACCCAATTTGGAGAGGCGGTGGGGTAACATTCGCTGCAAGACCTCAAGATTGGTCTCAAAAAGTAAACCGTAAAATGTATCGTGCAGCAATGCTCAACATTTTGTCTGAATTAATCCGTTCTGAGCGTTTAGTTGTTGTTGAAGAGTTGACAATGGCTGAGCCAAAAACTAAACAATTCGTAGCAAAATTAGAAGAGCTTGGCGTTGCGGGCAACAAAGTTTTAGTTGTAACTGAAGCTGTAGATTATAATCTCTTCTTAAGCGCGAGAAACGTGCCAAACGTTTACACGATCGAAGCATCAATCGTGGATCCTGCTAGCTTAGTTGGCGCTGAAAAAGTTGTCATGACAAAACCTGCACTTGAGTCAATTAAGGAGTGTTTAGCATGAGTATCAGCACAAACGAAAGATTAATGAAAGTGATTCTTGCGCCTCACGTGTCAGAAAAAACTGCACGTCTTGAGGAGGACAGCAATCAAGTAACCTTTAAAGTGCTTAAAAGCGCGAACAAGAACGAAATTAAAGACGCTGTTGAATTAATGTTCAATGTAAAAGTTGTTGATGTTAAAGTTCTTAATCAAAAAGGTAAGAGCAAAATGTTCGGCCGTTTCTCAGGAAAAAGACAAGACTGGAAAAAAGCCTATG
Organism: Lysobacteraceae bacterium; assembly: GCA_012513365.1. Classification (GTDB taxonomy): domain Bacteria; phylum Pseudomonadota; class Gammaproteobacteria; order Cardiobacteriales; family Wohlfahrtiimonadaceae; genus CALZBJ01. The sequence continues at coordinate 15,711 of JAAZCI010000003.1, read as the reverse complement.
TCACTCTTGAAGAAGGTTCAGAAACTATTGATTTTTTAGGTGAGATGTAATGAGTATTAAAAAAGCAAAACCAACATCGCCTGGACGTCGTTCTTTAATCGAAGTTAAAGTTGAAGGTTTACACAAAGGTAAACCTTTCGCAGGCCTTCTCGAAGGTAAAAGCAGCACAGGTGGTCGTAACAACGCAGGTCGTATCACATCTCGTCACAGAGGTGGTGGTCATAAACAACATTACCGCGTAATTGACTTCAAACGTGATAAAGACAACATTCCAGCGAAAGTAGAAAGAATCGAGTACGATCCTAACCGATCAGCTCATATCGCTCTTCTATGCTACACCGATGGTGAGCGTCGCTACGTAATTGCGCCTGCAAAATTAAAAGCAGGTGACGTTGTATTCTCAGGTGCAAACGCACCGATCCGTACAGGTAACGCGTTACCTTTACGTAACATCCCAATCGGTTCGACTATTCACTGTATCGAAATGAAACCTGGTAAAGGCGCGCAATTAGCTCGTTCAGCAGGGGCTTCGGTTCAATTAGTAGCGAAAGAAGGTGAGTACTCAACAATTCGTCTTCGTTCAGGTGAAGTCCGTCGTGTTCACTCAGATTGTAAAGCTACAATCGGAACAGTAAGCAACGGCGAACACAGCTTGCGTGTTCTTGGTAAAGCAGGTGCTAACCGTTGGAGAGGGATTCGTCCTCAAACTCGCGGTGCTGCGATGAACCCGGTAGATCACCCGCACGGTGGTGGTGAAGGCCGAACTTCAGGTGGTCGTCACCCAGTTACACCTTGGGGTCAACCTACTAAAGGTTACAAAACACGTACTAACAAGCGTACTGACAAATATATTGTTCGTCGTCGTACACGCTAATTAATCAGATAAAGGGTAAAATATGCCACGTTCTATAAAGAAAGGTCCATTTATCGATCATCATCTACTTAAAAAGGTAGAGGAAGCAATTGAATCTAAAAGCCGTAAACCAATCAAAACTTGGTCACGTCGTTCAATGGTATTTCCAGAGATGATTGGTCTTACAATCGCAGTGCACAACGGTAAAATCCATGTGCCTATTTTAATCACAGAAAATATGATCGGTCATAAACTCGGTGAGTTCGCGATTACGCGTACATTCCGTGGTCATGCCGCAGACAAGAAAGCACGTTAGGAGGTAGAAAATGGTTGAGTCAAGAGCAGTACATCGCCATGCGCGAATTTCTCCTCAGAAAGCGCGTTTAGTGGCAGATCAGGTGAGAGGTCTCCCAGTTGAGAAAGCACTCACTATCTTAAAATTCAGCGATAAAAAAGCTGCAGAGATTATGGCTAAAGTTTTAGTGTCTTCAATGGAAAACGCTGAAAATAACTTCGGTGCAGATATCGATAATCTTGTAGTTAAATCAGTAATGGTAGACGAAGGTCCTACTCTTAAAAGAATGCGCGCACGAGCTAAAGGCCGTGGTGACCGTATCCTTAAGAGAACTAGTCATATAACTGTTACAGTTGCCGAAGTTTATTAGGAGTAGAGAAAATGGGTCAAAAAGTTAATCCTACCGGTATTCGCTTAGGGATTTCAAAAGACTGGAATTCACGTTGGTATGCAACGAGCCAAGAGTTTCCTGAGTTTGTCGAATCCGATTTTAGAGTGAGAGAATTCTTACGTAAAAAACTTGCTAACGCAGCGGTTTCTAAAATTCAAATCACTCGTCCTTCTAAATCAGCTCAAGTGATTATCCACACTGCACGTCCTGGTATCGTTATCGGGAAAAAAGGTGAAGATATTGATGCGCTAAGAAAAGAATTGACAGACATGATGGGTTGCCCAGTTCACGTTTCAATTCAAGAAATCAAAAAGCCTGAGTTAGATGCTTATTTAGTGGCTGAAGGAATTGCTCAGCAGTTAGAGCGCCGTGTAATGTTCCGTCGTGCAATGCGCCGTGCGGTAACGAACACAATGCGTATGGGTGCTGAAGGTATTCGTGTGAACGTATCAGGCCGTTTAAATGGTGCTGAGATCGCTCGTGCCGAGTGGTACAGAGAAGGTCAAGTTCCGCTTCACACTTTCAGAGCTGATATCGATTACGGTACAGCAGAAGCATTAACAACTTATGGGATTTTAGGCGTTAAAGTTTGGATCTACAAAGGCGAAGTCTTTGATTACCAAGCGAGCAATGAAGAAGAGCCTAAAGCAGGTAAAAGAAGAAGTAGCAGAAGGAAAGGTGAATAGTTATGTTGCAGCCTAAACGAACTAAATTTAGAAAAATGCGTAAAGGTCGTAACCGTGGTGTTGCGGCTGCAGGTAACAAAGTAGACTTCGGTGAATTTGGTATTAAAGCAACTGAGTGTGGTAGAATTACCGCGCGCCAAATCGAAGCCGCTCGTCGTGCTATTAACCGTTACGTTCGCCGTGGTGGTAAAGTATATATCCGTATTTTCCCAGACGTTCCAGTCACTGGTAAACCCCTAGAAGTACGTATGGGTAGTGGTAAAGGTAACGTTGAGTTTTGGGTAGCGAAAGTTCAACCAGGTCGCGTATTATTCGAGATCGAAGGTGTGACTGAAGAAGTGGCTCGTGAAGCATTTAGATTAGCATCTGCGAAGCTATCAGTTAAGACTGCTTTTGCTGAGCGTACAGTTCTTTAAGTTAAGTAGGAATTGAAATGAGTAAAATGACAAAAGCATCTCAATTAAGAGAGAAATCAGTCGAAGAATTGAGAGAAACAAGAGTAGAGTTACAGCGTGGATTGTTCAATTTGCGTATGCAAAAAGCAACTGGTCAGCTAACTAAACCACATCAGTTCAAAGAAAATCGTCGTGAGATCGCAAGAATTAATCACGTGTTAAATGATAAAGCTGAGGCGGGAGAGAAATAATGGCGACTGCAGAGCAAAACAAAGTAGAACGTACTGTAACAGGTAAAGTGGTATCCAACAAAATGGATAAAACAATTACAGTTTATGTTGAGCGTTTAATGAAGCATAAGCTTTATGAAAAATACGTTAAGCGTTCAACCAAGTTCCTTGCGCACGACGAAGAGAACAGCTGTAACATTGGGGATATCGTTGAGATTAAACAAGTTCGTCCACTTTCTAAGAATAAATCTTGGAAATTGGTGCGAGTGATTGAAGCAGCAAGAGGTTAAAAATGATTCAGACACAAACAATTTTGGATGTGGCCGATAACTCAGGTGCTAGAAAACTCATGTGTATCAAAGTACTTGGGGGATCTCATCGCCGTTACGCAAGTGTTGGCGATGTAATTAAAGTTTCTGTTAAAGAAGCGATTCCTCGTGGACGTGCGAAAAAAGGTGAGATCTACAACGCAGTAGTAGTTAGAACTCGTAAAGGTATTCGTCGTCAAGATGGTTCTTTAATTAAGTTTGATGGAAACGCTGCGGTTCTTTTAAACAATAACTTTGAGCCAATTGGTACTCGTATCTTTGGACCCGTTACGCGTGAGCTTCGCGGTGATAAATTTATGAGAATTATTTCATTAGCTCCAGAAGTAATCTAGTAGGAGAGACTCAGATGAATAAAATCCGTAAAGGTGATGAAGTTGTTGTAATCACTGGTAAGAGCAAAGGCCAACGCGGTCACGTTCTTCAAGTGAAAGAAGACAAAGTTTTAGTTTCCGGTGTGAATCGCTCAATTAAACACGAACGTCCTAACCCACAAGCGGGCATTGAAGGCGGTCGAATTGAGAAAGAAATGTTGATTCATATTTCGAACGTTATGCTTTTCAACCCAGAGACCAACAAGGGTGATCGCGTAAAAATCGAAGTAACCGAAACAAAAGACGAGTCTGGTAAAGTAACGGTTACTAGAGAGCGCTTCTTTGCATCAACAAATAAAAAAGTTGGCTAATTAGATATTCTTTGATAATATAGCCAGCTTCTTTTTAAGATTAATAGCAAAATCACAGGATGCATCGCATTAAAAGATATATCCGTGATTTGTTGAGGATAAAAATGAAAGCAAGATTGAAACAATACTACGACGAGATCGTAGTGCCAAAATTAGTAGAGCAATTTGGCTACAAAAACCCTATGGAAGTGCCAAAAATCACTAAAATTACGCTCAATATGGGTGTAGGTGAAGCTGTGCTTGATAGAAAAGTAATGGATAATGCTGTTGCTGATATGACTGCTATTGCAGGGCAAAAAGCGCAAATTACTTTATCGAAAAAGTCAGTTGCAGGATTTAAAATTCGTGATGGCTGGCCGGTTGGTTGTAAAACCACCCTCAGAAGATCAACTATGTATGAATTCTTAGATAGATTGATCAACATTTCTTTACCACGCGTAAGAGACTTCCGTGGTGTTAATGGTAAATCGTTTGATGGTCAAGGAAACTATAGCTTCGGTCTTAAAGAGCAAATCGTATTCCCAGAAATCGAATACGAAAAAGTAGATGCTATGCGCGGTATGGATATTAGTATTACAACTACCGCTAAGACAGACGAGGAAGCAAAAGCTCTTCTAAGTGCTTTTAACTTTCCTTTCCGCAATTAATTTTAAAGTAGGATTTTATGGCTAAAGTATCAATGATTAATCGCGAAAATAAGCGTACTGAGCTCGTAGCTAAGTACGCTGAAAAGCGCGAAGAATTAAAAAAAATCATTAGTAGTGAAGACGCTACTATGGAAGAAAAAGAAGCAGCAATGTTCGCATTACAGAAATTGCCTCGCGATTCTTCACCTATCCGTCGTCAAAGACGTTGTAGCATTACAGGGCGCCCACACGGTGTATATCGTAAGTTCGGTTTAGGCCGTAACAAATTACGTGAAATCACCATGCGTGGTGACATTCCTGGTTTAAGAAAATCAAGCTGGTAGGATAAGGGAGAATACGAATGAGTATGCATGATCCAATTTCTGATATGCTAACACGCATCAGAAACGCACAAGCTGCGGAGAAAGTAGTAGTATCTATTCCTTTCTCAAAAATGAAAGAATCAATCGCACAAGTATTGCTTGACGAAGGATATATCGAAGACTTTAAAGTTGAAGGTGATAAGCCTGCTACTAAAGCATTAGTAGTAAAACTTAAATACTACCTTAACAAACCTGTAATCGAGATGATTGAGCGCGTAAGTAAACCAAGCTTAAGAATCTATCGTGACAAAAACAGCCTTCCATCAGTATTAGGTGGTTTAGGTATCGCGATCGTTTCTACATCTCATGGGGTAATGACTGACCATAAAGCACGCTCACTTTCACTTGGTGGTGAAGTAGTGTGTGTGGTTGCTTAATCTTTAAAGGGGAATAGATATGTCACGCGTAGCAAAACAAGTGATTCCCGTACCTGCCGGTGTTGAAGTAAAAATAGCAGGAAACAATGTTCAAGTGAAGGGTGCTAAAGGCGAAATTAGTCTTCAGCTTCATTCAGCTGTAGGGATTGAGCAAGATGGTGGCGAGCTTCGTATCGTTCCAGATTTAGCGCAAACCAAAGGTAACTACGCAATTGCGGGTACCATGCGTTCACTCGTGAACAACATGATTGTCGGTGTATCAGAAGGCTTCGAGCGTAAATTAATCCTTAACGGGGTTGGTTACCGTGCTCAAGCGCAAGGTGCTAAGTTAAACTTAACCTTAGGTTTCTCTCACCCAGTAGTGCACGAGATGCCTCAAGGTATTACTTGTGAAACTCCTTCACAAACTGAAATCATCATCCGTGGCGTTGATAAGCAAGCAGTCGGTGAAGTGGCTGCTAAAATCAGAGCCTACAGACCACCAGAGCCTTATAAAGGTAAAGGTGTTCGTTATGCTGATGAAATCGTTTCATTGAAAGAAGTTAAGAAAAAATAGGTGAAGTTCATGAGTAAGAGAGAAGCAAGATATAGACGCGGTCTAAAAACCAGAATTAGAATCCGCGATTTAGGTGTAAATCGTCTAACTGTTCATAGAACTCCAAGACACATTTACGCACAGATTATTAGCGCTGAAGGAAACAAGGTGTTAGCGTCAAGCTCAACACTCGTTGCGAGCGTAAAATCTCAAATCAAAAACGGTGGCAACATTGAAGCTGCTCAAGCGGTTGGTAAAGATATCGCAGAAAAAGCAAAAGCATTAAATATTACCTCAGTTGCATTTGATCGTTCTGGATTTAAGTTTCATGGCCGAATTAAAGCTTTAGCCGATTCAGCTAGAGAGTCTGGATTAGAGTTTTAAATTTAGTTAGAAAGGAAATAGAAAATGACAACTAGAGATACAAATATTACTCCTCCAGACGCATTTCAAGAACGACTCATCACTGTGAATCGTGTTGCGAAAACTGTGAAAGGTGGTAGACAATTTGCGTTTGCTGCACTTACTGTAGTAGGTGATGGTAACGGTCGTATCGGGTATGGCTACGCGAAAGCGAAAGAAGTACCTGCTGCAATCAAAAAATCAATCGAGCAAGCAAAGAAAAACATCCAAACAGTTGCACTTAAAGATGGCACTCTTCAATACCCTGTAACAGGTATCCATAATGCGGCTCGCGTATTTATGCAACCTGCATCAGAAGGTACTGGAGTAATTGCCGGTGGTGCGATGCGTGCGGTATTTGAAGTAGCTGGTGTTAAAGACGTTTTAGCTAAATGTCAAAATTCACGTAACCCAATTAACGTTGTTCAAGCAACGATTAAAGGTCTTGCGATGATGAAAACTCCAGAAGAAATTGCTGCAAAACGCGGTAAAACTGTTGAAGAAATCAGAGGGTAAGAGTCATGGCAAGCGAAAAAATTACTGTCACTCTTATTAAGAGTACAAATAGAAGACTTCAAAGCCACAAAGATTGCGTTAGAGGTCTTGGGTTACGTAAGATCAACGATACCGTAACCGTTGAAAGAACCCCAGAAAATATGGGAATGATTAACAAAGTTTCTTATTTGCTAAAAGTAGAGTAAATAAGCTCAGATAGGATAGGTATACATCATGAGATTAAATACAATCAAACCTGCTTTTGGAAGTAAATCAGCGAAGAAACGTGTAGCGCGTGGTATCGGTTCTGGTCTAGGTAAAACAGCAGGACGCGGTCACAAAGGTCAACATTCAAGATCAGGTGGCTACCACAAAGTTGGTTTTGAAGGTGGACAAATGCCTCTTCAAAGACGCTTACCAAAAGTGGGCTTTAATTCACAGCTTTCATTAGTAACAACAGAAGTGCCATTAAGCGCTTTAAACAAGCTTCAAGGCGATGTTGTAACCGTAGAAGCGTTAATTGCAAGTAACATTATTTCCGCTAAATTTGAGCGCGTTAAAATTATGTTATCAGGCACAATTGACAAAGCTTTAACCATTAAAGGTACCAAAACAGTTAAAAATAGCCGTGGCAATGAAGTTGTTGTCGACGTTGTAAAAGTAACTAAAGGTGCTAAAGCGGCGATCGAAGCTGCTGGCGGTAAAATAGAAGACTAACAATTATGAATAGAACGAATGCAGGGGGATTAGACAGATATTCAGGTCTGGTCTCTCGTTTATTTTTCCTGATTGGGGCGCTGATCGTATACCGTATTGGTGTACATATCACGATTCCTGGTATTGATGCAGTTGGCTTAATGTCGATTATTGAAAGCCAGAAATCAACCGGTGGTATTTCAGCGATGATTAACCTTTTCTCGGGCGGGGCATTTGAAAGAATGTCTGTGTTTATGCTCGGGGTAATGCCATACATTACGGCATCGATTGTGATGCAAATGCTTACGGTAGTTTATCCTCCGCTTGAGCAAATTAAGAAAGAAGGTCAAGCTGGTCAGCGAAAAATTACACAATACACTCGTTATATGACGATTGGATTTGCATCCGTTCAAGGAATTGTTTATTCAGTAGCAATCGCAAATGGTAGTTTTACAAATGGGACACAGGTAGTGCTCACAGAACCCACGTTCTTCGTAGCACTATCTACCTTAACTCTTGTGACAGGGACTGTTTTCCTCATGTGGCTTGGTGAGCAGATCACTGAGCGCGGTGTAGGTAACGGGATCTCTATGATCATCTTTGCAAGTATCTTGATGGGCGTTCCCTCAGGGCTTGCATATCTCTTTGAGATGGCAAAAGTTGAAGGCGGGCTCGCATGGGCGCTTCCTTTAGTGCTTTTTGCGGTGATCTTAGCAGTAATCTTCTTCATTGTGTTTGTTGAACGTGGTCAGCGTCGTATTACGATCAACTATGCGCGCAGACAGCAAGGAAGAATGATGTCACTTGGTGGCCAGCAAAGCCACTTACCCTTAAAACTTAACATGTCAGGGGTAATTCCTGCGATCTTCGGATCAGCGTTTCTCTCTTTCGTCTACACAATCAGTGATGCTCTACGCAATATCAAGGTTGAAGATGTGAGTGCGGAAGCGTTAGCGAGCCTCGGTTTCTTGGATAAATTCGGTCATTCTATGGCGATTTTCTTCAATAAAATCGGCGTTGCAGGGGTGCGTTATTTCGCACCAGGTCAACCAGCGTATCTCTTACTATTTGCAGCTTTAATTATCTTCTTCTGTTTCTTTTATACTGCAATCCAGTTCAATTCAAAAGAGACAGCAGAGAACCTTAAGCGTCAAGGTGGCTTCATTCCAGGGATTCGTCCAGGAATTAATACATCACAATATTTTGATAAGGTATTAACCCGTATCACGCTTTGGGGAGCACTTTATATTACTGCTATCTGTCTATTGCCTGAGTTTATCAATGGCATTTTTAACATGAATATGCATTTTGGTGGGACCTCAGTCTTGATCGCAGTGGTGGTCGTTATGGACCTCATCGCACAGATTCAAGCACAATTAATGTCGCAGCAATATGAATCGTTAATGAAGAAAGCGAATATTAGTTCGGCATTAGGTGGAAACCCACCATCAATATAAAAATTTTGGAGTTTTAAAATGAAAGTTAGAGCATCAGTAAAGAAAATTTGTCGTAATTGCAAAATTATTAAACGCGGTGGTGTTGTGCGAGTGATCTGTTCAGACGGTCGTCACAAACAACGTCAAGGTTAAATTTATTGAGAATAAATAAAATATCGTGTAGAATATTCTGCTTGATATGATTTTAGAATAAGGTTAAGTATGGCACGTATTGCAGGTATCAACATACCACTACAAAAACATGTAGTTATTTCACTACAATCAATTTATGGAATTGGTGCAACTCGCGCAAAAGCAATTTGTGAAGCGGCGAATGTTGACCCAACAACCAAAGTTAGAGAATTAACAGAAGCGCAAATCGAAGCTCTTCGTGACAAAGTTGGACAGTACACAGTAGAAGGTGACTTAAGACGCGAAGTTTCTATGAGTATTAAAAGATTAATGGATCTTGGCTGCTATAGAGGTATTCGTCATCGTCGCAACCTTCCTTTAAGAGGGCAGCGCACTAAGACTAATGCTCGTACACGTAAAGGTCCAAGAAGATTAGTTAAATAATAGGAATAGGAATTTATAATGGCAAAACCTTCAGTAAAAGTACGCAGACGCGTAAAAAGAACGGTTGTAGACGGTGTTGCTCACGTACAAGCATCATTTAATAATACAATTGTTTCAATTTCAGACAGACAAGGTAACGTGTTATCTTGGGCAACAGCGGGTGGTTCAGGCTTCCGTGGTTCAAGAAAATCAACTCCTTTCGCAGCTCAAGTAGCAGCGGAACGCGCTGGTGAAGCGGCTAAAGAGTATGGACTTAAAAATCTTGATGTTAACGTAAGTGGCCCAGGCCCAGGACGTGACTCAGCAGTTCGTGCGCTTAATGCAATTGGATATAAAATCACATCAATCGCTGATGTAACTCCAATCCCGCATAATGGCTGCCGCCCACCGAAAAAACGTAGAGTGTAATTTAAGGAGTATAAGATAGAATGGCACGTTATTTAGGACCAAAGTGTAAATTAGCAAGAAGAGAAGGTACTGACCTTTTTCTTAAATCAGGCGCACGTCCTTTTGAGTCAAAATGTAAACATGATAAGACTCCTGGACAACATGGTGGACGCCCAACCCGTCTTTCAGACTACGGCTTACAGTTAAGAGAAAAACAAAAACTCAAACGCATCTATGGCGTTCTTGAGAAACAGTTCCGTCTCTACTATAAAGAAGCAGATCGTCGTCGTGGATCATCAGGTGAGAACTTACTTCAAATCCTTGAGTCACGTTTAGACAATGTAGTATATCGTATGGGTTTTGCTGCGACTCGTGCAGAGGCAAGACAATTAGTTAGCCACTGTGCAATCTTAGTGAATGGTGAAAAGGTAAACATTCCTTCTTACCAAGTAAAAGCTGAAGATAAAATCTCAGTAAGAGAAAAAGCTAAAAAACAAGCGCGTATCGCTACCGCTTTAGAATTAGCAGAAGGATCAGGTTTTGTAGACTGGGTTGAAGTAGATACGAACAAAATGGAAGGCGAATTCAAACGCGTTCCTGATCGTGCGGATTTACCAGCAGATATTAACGAATCACTCGTAGTTGAGTTGTATTCTAAGTAATATTGTTATTGATCCGTCTCTTAATTCAGTAATTAGGTAAATATATTTATGGCTTTAAATGAGTTGTTAACTCCACGAATAGTAGATATTCAAACAGATGAGAATCACCGCTCGGAGATCTCGCTTGAACCTTTAGAAAGAGGGTTTGCTCATACTTTGGGTAACGCTCTGAGAAGGATTCTTTTGTCATCTATGCCAGGTGCGGCGATTACTGAGTGTGAAATCGAAGGTCTTCAAAAAGAATATTCGGCAATTCCTGGGATGCATGAGGATGTGATTGACCTGCTTCAGAACCTTAAGGGCGTGTCATTAATTTTACACGATGCTGAAGAGGCGACGATCACTTTAAATAAAAAAGGCAAAGGTGTAGTTACTGCAGCTGATTTAGAACTTCCGCATAACGTGGAAGTGGTAAATCCTGATCACGTGATCGCAAACTTAACCTCTAGCGGCAGTGTCAACATGCGCCTTAAAGTCGAGATGGGTCGTGGTTATAGTACTGCGGCATCTCGTGAGCTTGAAAGTGGCGATAGTGCTTCTATGCAATTAGGTCTCTTTAAGTTAGATACAACCTTTAGCCCAGTTGAAAAAGTGAGCTATAAAGTTGAAACCGCTCGTGTTGAACAGCGTACTGACTTAGACCGTCTTGTAATCTCTCTTGAGACAAACGGAAGCATCGACCCTGAACAAGCAATCCGAAATGCAGCGACGATTCTTCATCAGCAATTAGAGGTGTTTGTAGACCTCAAACCAATGCCTGAAGAAGAGCCGGAGCCAGAAGAGCCAGAATTTGAGATCGACCCAACACTCTTAAGACCTGTGGATGATCTTGAACTCACCGTTCGTTCGGCGAACTGTTTGAAAGCAGAAAGTGTTTACTATATTGGTGATTTAATCCAGAAAACTGAGACTGAACTTCTTAAAACCCCTAACTTAGGTAAGAAGTCACTCACTGAGATTAAAGATGTGTTAGCACAGTATGGTTTATCGTTAGGTATGAAGCTAGAAAACTGGCCACCACCTCACTTAGATACGACTAAACCACCAGCATAAATAAATTTAGATAATTAAGATTTAATAGGAAGTAAAAAAATGCGTCATCGTAAATCAGGTCGTGCCTTTAGTCGCACAAGCGCACATAGAACGGCAATGTTCAAAAATATGTCAGTTTCTATTATTGAGCACGAAATTATTAAAACAACTCTTCCTAAAGCAAAAGAGTTAAGACGAGTTGTTGAACCGCTAATCACTTTAGCGAAAAATGATACAGTAGCTAATCGCCGTAAAGCGTTTGCTCGTTTAGGTTCTAAAGAAATGGTTGCAAAACTATTTGATGATTTAGGACCACGTTGCAAAGAGCGTAATGGTGGCTATCTTCGAATTATGAAATGTGGCTTTAGACCCGGCGATAACGCGCCTATGGCGTATGTTGAATTAGTCGATCGTGTTTTGCCTCAAGTTGAAGAAGCAAACTAATAAAGCGATATAGTTTAAATAGCCGGTTATAGCGATATAGCCGGCTTTTTTATTGTGGTTATTTTTCTGCCGATTGCACAAATTTGTGGTAAAACTAGTAGGAGTAAATTTGCTTTCTCGGGGAATTAAGCTTACTTTAGAAGATTCCTTTAAGATAATGTTGAAGCCATTCGACGTCATCTTAAATTGATTTTCTGGAGGGGTGATCCCACCGATCAGAGCCTTGTTGAGAATGAACGACTTCTTACATATCGAGAATGCTTGCGCTCAATTGAGGACATATTTTTTAATATTTTATGACTAGGGAATACGCAGTGACTAAACAAAAAAATAATAAATTGAAAGATGAGGGTGTCTATAAGGACACGCTTAATTTACCACAGACCGATTTCGCGATGCGCGGGAACTTACCGGTTCGTGAGCCTATATTTATTGATCACTGGAATAATATTGACCTATACAAAAAGCAACGTGCAAAATTTGAAGGCCGTCCTAAATTCGTTTTACACGATGGCCCTCCCTATGCGAACGGAGCGATCCATTTAGGTCATGCAGTGAATAAAATATTAAAAGATATGATTATTAAGTCCCGCGGACAATTGGGCTATGATGCGCCCTATGTTCAAGGCTGGGACTGTCACGGATTACCCATTGAATTAGTGGTTGAGCGTAAATTTGGTAAAGTCGGTGAGAAACTGACGGAAGCGGAATTCCGCGCGAAATGTCGCGAATTTGCGAAAAGCCAAATTGATATTCAAGCCGAAGGGATTGAGCGTTTAGGGGTGTTATCTCATAAAGAAGCCCCTTATATCACGATGAATCAAGATACCGAAGCGGACATCGTACTTGCACTCAAAGAGATCGTGAAAGGCGGTCATATTGAGAAGGGTGCCCGTCCGGTTAACTGGTGTATCGATTGTGGATCGTCACTTGCGGAAGCTGAGGTGGAGTATGAGGATAAAACCTCGCTCAGTATCGATGTGGCCTTTGGTGTGGAAGATCAAGCAGAGCTTGAAAAGCGCATCAATGTGAGCCTTGATAAGCCCGCATCTGTCGTAATTTGGACCACAACGCCTTGGACACTTCCGGGAAATGCCGCCGTATCCGCACATCCTGAATTTGATTATGTGGTTGTTGATGCTGAAGAGGCCTATTATCTTGTTGCCGCTGAACTTGCAGAATCACTTCGCGAGCGTTGGGGGAAAGCGCTTCCGGTTGTTGCCGAATTTAAAGGGGAAGCCCTCGAGAATCTCCGCGTATTCCATCCATTCTCAGGTAAAACCGTGCCCGTTATTTTGGGCGATCATGTGACATTAGATGCTGGTACTGGATTTGTTCATACCGCGCCTGCCCACGGTGAGGAAGACTACGCCGTTGCGCAAAAATATAATGTTAGTTTTGAGAACTATGTCCTTGCAAACGGAACGTTTAATTCACAAACGCCCTTCTTTGCGGGCATGAATATCCGTAAAGCAGAGCCTGAAATCCTCGCAAAACTTGAGGAAAAAGGGATCTTAGTCTGCCAAAGCAAGATTCGCCACAGTTATCCTCATTGCTGGCGCCATAAAACGCCGACTATTTTCCGTGCCACACCACAATGGTTTATCAGCATGGATAAAAAAGGATTGCGTCAGGATATTTTAAGCGAGATTGATAAAGTTCAATTCGTTCCAAGCTGGGGCCGTGAGCGTCTTTACGGCATGATCGAAGGTCGTGGTGATTGGTGTATTTCACGTCAGCGCTATTGGGGTGTGCCGATTCCGTTCTTCCTTCATAAGGAGACCGGTGAGCTTCATCCTCGTACCGATGAATTACTGCAAGAGGTGTCAGATCGCATCCGTAAAGATGGGTTAGAAGCGTGGTTTGGCGCAACGGTAGAAGACTTTTTACCAGCAGATGAAGCCAATGATTATGAGAAAAACCGCGATATTTTAGACGTTTGGTTTGACTCCGGAACGACGCACTTTAGCGTCTTATCACGTCGTGATGAACTGCAATATCCTGCTGATCTCTATCTTGAAGGATCGGATCAGCATCGAGGTTGGTTCAACTCATCGATCTGTACTTCGACCGCGATTAACGGCATTGCGCCCTATAAAGCGCTCTTAACCCACGGATTTACCGTTGATGGTCAAGGCCGCAAAATGTCTAAATCATTAGGCAATGGGGTCGATCCACACGAAGAGATCAAAAAACGTGGGGCGGATGTCTTAAGACTTTGGGTATCATCGACCGACTATCGCACTGAAATTCCGGTATCTGATGAGATTTTAACCCGTACTGCGGACACTTATCGCCGTATTCGTAACACCATGCGTTTCCTCCTTGCGAACACCAATGAGTTCGATATGGATGAAAATGGATTAAGTTATGATGAGATGCTCCCGCTTGATCGCTGGATTGTGGACCGTGCGTTAACGGTGCAAAAAGAGATTGCGGAAGCGTTCACGAGCTACTCATTCCATAATGTGTATCAAAAGCTGCATTACTTCTGCTCGATCGACTTAGGCAGTTTCTATCTCGATATTATCAAAGACCGTCAATACACCTGTGCGAAAGAGTCACTGGCGCGCCGTTCGTGTCAAACCGCTCTGTTCCACGTGCTTGAAGCGATGGTTCGCTGGATGGCGCCGATCTTATCATTTACTGCAGAAGAGATCTGGCTCAACATGCGTGAGCGTGGCGATGAGCGCAGTGAATCGGTCTTTCTTGAGACGTTCTACGAAGGTTTAGTGCCGCTTGATGAAAATAGTGCGTTTTCGCATAAATTCTGGAGCGAGCTGTTAACGGTTCGTGCGGAAGTGGCGAAAGCGATCGAAAAAACGCGTAACGAAGGGGCAATTGGTGCATCGTTAGAAGCACGCGCGGTAATCTACGCCGACGGCGAGCTCTATAATGATATTGCTGCCCTTGAAGATGAGTTACGCTTTGTCCTTCTCACTTCATACGCGGAAGTCAAACCGATGGCGGAAAAACCAAGCGATCTTGAGACTTTAGAGGTGGAAGGATTGACCTTTGCAGTAGCGGTATCGGCGCTTGGTGAAGAGTATCACAAGTGTGAACGTTGCTGGCATCATCGTGATGATGTGGGCAAAGTGGAAGCGCACCCAACGCTCTGTGGTCGCTGTGTTGAGAACCTCTCTCCATTAGGTGAAGAACGAAAATATGCGTAATATACGTCTATTTAGAAAAGAACTGGCGATGAAATATCGCTGGTTCTTTTTTGCATTGGTGGGAATCATTTTGGATTTTGTGACCAAACAGATCGCCCACACTCAATTAATTCCTGGGATTTCGGTGCCAGTTTTGCCCTTTTTGGACTGGAATCTACTATATAATAAAGGGGCTGCATTCAGCTTTCTGTCCGACCAAGGAGGGTGGCAGCGTTGGTTTTTCACCGCGGTCTCCTTTTTTGCCTCGATCGCCATCACCTATTGGATGGTGAAAACAGATCGCCGTGATCGCCTGCAATTGTGGGGATTAACCCTCCTTCTATCAGGTGCAGTGGGCAATTTTATTGACCGACTTTTCCTTGGGAAAGTGATCGATTTTATACATGTCTCCTATGGCTGGTTTAACTGGCCGGTCTTTAATGTAGCCGACATTTTTGTCTCCGTTGGCGTCGTAATTATTTTAATAGCCTCTTTTTTCGAGGGGCGTCAAACGAAGCATTTAACTCAGAATTAGGTAAAAGAGTAACAATGACCATTTTAAGTGAGATTTTAGATTTTAATAAAGAGTTCGTTGATGCAAAAGAGTATGGCGAACTGCGTACGGATAAATATCCTAGCCGTGAAAT
>JAAZCI010000215.1 GCA_012513365.1 Lysobacteraceae bacterium | reverse complement strand
GCATTGTACCAACACTCATCTATTACGGGCTCAATATTTTAGAACCGAAATATTTCCTCGTTGCCGCATGTGGAATCTCGTGCATTATCTCCATCGCCTCTGGAAACGCTTGGACGGCAGCAGGAACGATCGGGATTGCGATTATGGGAATCGGTTATGGTCTTGGCATGAAGCCTGAAATGGTGGCGGGCGCGGTGATCTCAGGCGTCTATTTTGGCGATAAGATCTCGCCTCTTTCCGAATCCACAAACCTTGCGCCCGGTATCGTCGGCGTGGATCTCTTTGAGCACATTAAATATATGCTCTACACCACCATCCCTGCTCTTGTGATCTCGCTTATTTTATTTACCATTTTAGGCTTAAACTATTCGAGCGAAATGCTCGATAGCGCGAATGTGACCCTCACGCTACAACACGATCTAAAAGAGCTCTTTGTGATTAGCCCGTGGCTTTTACTTGTTCCGTGCCTCATTATCGTGGTAATGATCTTCCGCATTCCTGCATTTCCGGGGCTAATGATCGGTTCGCTCCTGGGTGTTCTCTGCGCCATTTTTATTCAAGGGGCCGATGCCGGCATGGTGATTAATGCGCTCTATGATGGATACTCCATCCAAACCAGTAACGAAACCTTAGCCAAACTCCTCAATAACGGGGGCATTACCTCGGTCCTTTTTACCGTGTCGCTCGTGATGATTGCCATGTGTTTTGGCGGAATTTTAGAATTTACCAAGATTTTTGAAGTGTTAATGCAGCAGATCGTCAAAATTGCAAAAACCACTAAAAGCCTCATTGTCTCAACCGTTGCCACCTGTATCACCGGCAATATTGTCGGCTGTGACCAATATATGTCGATCATCATCCCCGGACGCATGTACGCCGATGAATATCGCAAACGGGGCATTAAACCAAAAGTGTTATCGCGAACACTTGAAGACGCGGGAACGATGACCTCCCCACTCATTCCGTGGAATACCTGTGGCGCTTTTATGACCACAACGCTTGGCGTGAGCTCCTTTGCCTATCTACCTTATACCTTTTTATGCCTCTTAAGCCCGATTATTGCGATTACTTATGCGCTTACCGGCTTTACTATTGAGTATTATGAAGAGGGTGAAAAACCGAAGAAAATTCGCCGATTCCGCATGGGAAAACGTCTCTAGAATTTTTGATTTTCATAAGAATCACCCATAAAAAAGCCCCTTCACGTGAGTTAGAAGGGGCTTTTTATTCGTCGTAATAAGGTTAAATATAACGTTGAGTTATTGGGTTAATCTTATGATTATTCTTGGGTGAGATAGCGCGCAACCATGGTCATCTCATCGGCTGGGCCAATATCGGTATAGACCACATAGGGCGAGCCTTTAGCCACATCTACCACATTGCCCTCTTCATCTTTCATCTCACCGATGACGATGTCGCGGTTGCCATGTTGATTGATAATTTCAACGCGGTCGCCGGTTTCAAAGCGGTTTTTCGCCACTAAACGTGATAGACCAGTTTCAGGATTATACTCCGTCACTTCAGCGACATATTGCTGGCGTGAATGGATCGAATTTCCGATAATGTAATTTTGATAGGCGTGCGCTGGGTGACGCTCAAGGAAGCCCGCCGTATACCCGCGGTTTGCCAGACCATCGAGCTTACCGTAAAGCTCAGGATTGAACTCACGGCCCGCTAATGCATCATCGATCGCTTGACGATACAGTTGCGCCGTACGCGCGACATAGTAAGGCGATTTGGTACGCCCTTCAATTTTAAGGGAATCCACACCGATCTCGATTAAACGTGCCACGTGTTGAATCGCTCGAAGATCGCGCGAGTTCATAATATACGTGCCGTTCTCATCTTCTGAGATCTCCATCCACTCGCCTTTACGCTGATTATTTTCTTGAATCAGATAGACCTCTTCCGCTTTTGGATGAGGTGTGTAGGCTTTACCCGAAGTTAAATCGGTATACGCTGGCTCATTCATGCCATCTTGGATAAATTTCACCGCATTAATCCCTTCGTGAGGATGCGCACTGCCCGAAGTGTAGATATTATTCATATCCGCGTGAATCGGGATAAGCTCGCCTTCGGGAGTCTGTTTGGCTTCCGTTAAACCATAATTCCAACGACACGCATTGGTACAGGTTCCTTGGTTCGCATCGCGATGATTAAAATAGCCCGAGAGCAAACAACGGCCGGAATAAGCGATACAAAGGGCACCGTGAACGAAGACTTCAAGCTCCATATCAGGACACTCATTACGAATCTCTTCTATCTCATTGAGCGATAACTCGCGCGATAAAATCACCCGCGTTAAGCCTTGCTTTTGCCAGAATTGAACCGTTGCGCTGTTAACCGCATTTGATTGCACCGATAGGTGAATATCAATATCGGGGAAACGCTCACGCACGAGCATAATTAGACCAGGATCAGACATAATCAAAGCGTCAGGATTGAGCTGAATAATCGGCGCGATGTCATCAACGAAGGTTTTAAGTTTCCCGCCGTGAGGCATGGTATTGAGCGCTAAAAAGAATTTTTTGCCGTGCTCATGGGCATAATCAATCCCCATTTTAACGCGCTCAGCATTTCTAAAGTCGTTATTACGCACACGCAGACTGTAACGCGGAAGACCGGCATAGACCGCATCCGCACCATAGGCGTAGGCATATTGTAAATTCTTAAAGGTACCTGCAGGCGCAAGTAGCTCGATTGATCGTTTCATAATTATTTATCCTTACAGGGGAA
This sequence comes from Lysobacteraceae bacterium, assembly GCA_012513365.1. Taxonomy (GTDB): domain Bacteria; phylum Pseudomonadota; class Gammaproteobacteria; order Cardiobacteriales; family Wohlfahrtiimonadaceae; genus CALZBJ01. The sequence continues at coordinate 4,711 of JAAZCI010000215.1, read as the reverse complement.
TCAACCTAATAGGTTGTGACGTATAGTCATTCATAATAAACTCTAATGAACCCCTGTATAATTCAGGGGTTACAGCCTTCATATCTTATAACTCACAATTAACGCCTATTCAGTGCTAGAATAAATAACGGTATAATTGACGGTATAGGCATTTTTTATTGCATTGGATTTTTCATGGCTAGATTAACTAAACCTTTAACGCTTTCTGAGATCAGAAAAGCAAAACCAAAAGACAAGCTTTATAAGTTATACGATGGTGGGGGATTATACCTTGCCGTTTCACCCACTGGCAAAAAAGTTTGGCGCTTTGATTACACAGACCAAAATAAAAAAAGACAAACTCACACAATTGGGGATTTGGATTTTGTTGGTTTAGATGAAGCAAGAAAAGAGAGACTAAGATTAAGAGAATTACTTTTCAGGGGTAAGAGCCTGAAATATAGCGAAGATAATTTATTGAAAGATGTCTTCCAGTCTTGGTATGAAGTGTGGCACGTCGGGAAGTCTAAGTCGCACACTAAACGCGCAAGAGAGTCCATGGCAAAACATATTCTGCCTAAGCTTGGGAATAGAGATATAACCAGTATTACAACACGCGACATAGTCATTCAGCTTGAACGAATAGATAAGCTTGGTGCGCGTGAAATTCTTAACAAAACCAAAAGCGCCTTAAATTTATGCTTCGCGTACGCCGTTGGGAAAGGGCTATGTAAACAAAACCCCGTGGCACTAATAGACGCTAGTATTTTCTCTAAACAGAAAAAAAGAAACTTCCGGTTTTTAGATAAAAATGAAGTCTATAAGATTCACTCTATATTCGATAGAGAAGGCCTTTCAGTATCACGCTTATGCGCTGAATTTATGATACGAAATTTAACACGCCCATCCGAATCTGCTATGGCAGAATGGTCCGAGTGGGATGAAGAAGCAAAAGTTCTTGCTATACACCCAGAAAGAATGAAAATGAAAAATCCGCATATTATTCCTCTTTCGACTCAATCTATAGAAATTATCGATATTATGCAGAATGAGTTCGATTGTAAAACTTATATCTTCCCCAATCGAAGAAGCCATATTTCAGCTCAAATGCTAAATATATCAATAAATAGAAGCGGAGTAGATAGTACTGCTCACGGGTTCCGACATCTTGCATCAACAATACTTAATGAAAGCGGGCTTTTCTCACCAGATATTATTGAAATGAGCTTATCACATCAAGATAGAAACTCTATCAGAGCAACGTATAATAAAGCTCAATATATAAAAGAAAGGCGAGAAATGCTCCAGTGGTGGTCTGATTTTATTGATGAATGCAGAACAGAAGAAGGCAACCTTGCAGCACTTAAAAAATACAAGATTGCCACGTTTTAACTCGCCTTCCGCTTTCGCCACCTCAGCACGAAGTAATAAAAACGGCGATATAATTTACATAGAATTAAAAAAGCTCCCGATCAACAGGAGCTTTCTTTTATAATACAAGCCAATCTAAATGCGATTAAGCAGCTTTTCCTTCAGTAGATAATACACCCAAACTCTCACAAAAATCATAGTGATTTTTTTCAATCAACGCCTTCACTTCTGTATTAGTTAATTTGCTGAAATGCGCATAAATTGCTTGTTGTAAGTTATCCTTTAGTTCTACTGACATAATATTTTTTCCTTTTAACCTAAACATATAACCTATATTCATAAAATAGTTTTTATTTTTATGAATGACCAAATACTATACAATCATTATAGTTGAAGAGTCAACCACCGTCCATCTAATTCAATTTTTTTGAATTCTTTCTCGTGTTTTTCTTTTAAAGTGTTATATGTTACACGCAATATAGAAAGGAATTCTGAACTTCTTCCATACAACTTCATAGTAACATCATTATCTGCTGAAAATTTAACGCACCCTAATATAATTCTTAAATAGATAGCCGCTATCTCTCTAAAATCCTCGCCCTGCTCGGAGTCCAAATAGGCAATGGGTAATGTAATATTTAATAACTTAGCTAACCCTATTTTAGGCGTTGTTACTAATTCCACTATTGCTTTTGCTGGTGAATTCTTGCTTTCTGCTAAACCAAAATACAGACTCTCATGCGAGCTGCCATTAGATTCTTTCACCAAATGGAATTTTATAGCGTCGAATACTGCATCATAATTCATTGCATAAAACAACTCTTCTGAATCATTCTTCCAAGCAGCCTCTGTTAGTTTAAGTTGCTCATCATTTAGCCTCAATAAGGCATATTCTTTTTCCATTACATATCCTATTATATAAACATATAAATGAGTTAATAAACAATAAAACTTACCACATAGCGTTAAATTAATCTATGAGACTATTGTATTAATAAGAGTTTGTTACACTGTTAAAATCGACCAAAAGAGTAATTATGAGATAATTTGGATATAAATAGAAACAAATTTAATTTTCTCAATCTAATATACCGTAATCTCCACCATCTCTAAATCGGGCACTTTGGACTCAATCTTGAGGCCATTAATGATGACCTTATCACCGATCTTGTAATCGGAATTGCCTTTGCAGATTACAGTGCCACCACCGATCAGATTCACAACAAACCCATTAGAAGCAAGCGCAGAGACCTCCCCTGCGTCTTGCTTTTTATCGTCGATCAGCTTCACAAAGCTTTGAAATAGATTACTCATTTATAGCGCTCCATCGTAATATGATTGCGGATCGTAAGCGCGCTTTCAAATTGTGCAGATACGCCTACGCTCTCAATGATTCCCTTGCCCCCGTTGACGGCTAAAAGATCCGTCGGTAATAACGCCGGTAAATCATCAAACATTGGGAACGATACGATCACCTGCTCTTTCTCTCCTTCCTGTTCGCCCACATGCGCCCCACTTTCGTTGAAAGTAATGCGCGCGTATTCTCTTGCTGCCTCTTCTGCCGTCATGAGCGGATTCACAAAGAGCGGTGCAGGATATTGCCCTGCTGATCCGTCGCGGATTGCTCGAGCAAGAATCCCCTGCTGTTCCCCGCGCATAATCACACTATCGTAATACGGCATACGCATATCAGTAACATCAAGCTCAAGGATTTTACCGAGCGATAACGCATAACGCGCCTCAGCGCCCTCAATATTCCATAGATCGACAGGATATGCAGAGCGCATATAGAGCTTCTCAAGGTAATGATCGCTAATCATCACGCCTTTAACCGCACTTATTAGCTGAGAGAGCCGGTCCGCGATCGTGGCATTATGATACTGATAAGCTTTCGCAGGAATCAGCCAATCCGGTAATCCCCATTCCATCTCGTAATGATCGCCTAAAATACGCTGAGCAATTTGCCCTGCGTTCATCTCAGTGTCTAAAAGATGGCTTTCGCGCGTGCTATCGTCATTTAAAAGTGTGGTGATCGAGCTTGCGTGGAATGTAATAGAATTATCATTAAAGCGTTTTGAACGAGTGATATCTTCAACTTTTAAGCGCCATTTAAGATGATTAATATTCACCTCAATAATGGGCTTATCGATGAGTTTTGCATACTCATCTTTTTTAACGATGAATGTTCCACTCCATGCGTAAGAATACTTATCGATATTGATATCAAGAGAGATCGCTTTAATCTCCGTGCCGTCGTCAATTCTAAAAATGGTTACGTTGTTACTCAAAATATACGCCCTCGGCTGTTCATCTTTTGGCGGTAAAATGTCACATGGCCGACCAAATAGAAGAATAATCGGCTCTTTATTATTGGGATGGTGGCAAAATAGCAGATCATAGCGCTTATCAATCCCCGGAGGAAGCGGTGGCACGATGACCGGACGTTCTGAGCGCCCACACAATGCTGTAATCGCTTCGCAATACTTCGCACGCGCATACTTATATAGATCGCCCGTTTCATTCAGCGCGACTTCAATTCGACTAAAACGGTCGTGCGCGTCGTTAAATCGTGTAATCCGATCCACGTCATACGCATGAGCATTACTAAAGCCGACTTTCCCGCGCGTCAATCGATCGAGTGCTTCATCATATTTAAGCGTTTGATCGCTGTATTGATAGAGCGTTTCAACCCAATCAATCGCCGTGACACTTTCTCTAGACTGAGCCTGATTCCAAACCGCCGTGCGCTCCTGCTCGATCTTTTGATCTTCTCCCCATACTGCCTGCAGGAGATTCTCAATTTTAGGCGCACCACCCCACGGATTAAGGCTATTTCGCTCAAGTGTTGGCGATGGATGCCATTCGTTCGATCGCTCAGTATTCCGCCCTACCGCACCATCAAAAGGCGCGTTGGACGACTTACCAAACAGACTAAAATCCATATTGGGATCGGTAATAATCGCCGACTTGATGACCGGCTTCATAACCACCGCAAGATCGAGAAATAGATCGACCGGAGGCGGAAGCTCACCGCCATCATCACCAAAGATGAGATCGACGGGATTCTTGGTATTTGGCTTCGAGTCAAAGATCAGCTCGATAAACGCTTTTTTATTCTGTTTCATAACTAATCGTTAAGTTCCGAATAATAACTTTCCCACCAATCACAGACTGCTCAACATCGATCTCGATATCTGTGCCAATCTCTGCATCTAATACCGGCAAGCCATTTTTACTGTAGATGCGCGCCCATTTCATAACCGGATTGCGAATAAGCCCTTCCGCTTGGTTAAAGATCAACGTGCCACTCTCAACAATCCCACACGGCCATTCAAGTGGAATAACAACGCTCGGCCGAGAG
>JAAZCI010000214.1 GCA_012513365.1 Lysobacteraceae bacterium | reverse complement strand
TTTTAACATATGTGTATCCCTTCTCCCTCTTACATCGCCCCAACTTTAACTTCCCCATTAATGAGAGTGAAGACTGGGCTAAACCACATTCGTGTTTTTCCTTTTGTCCAACTGGTGGGCGAGGCTTCATTATTTCTTAAATGATAAAACTCAAATAATTTTCCATTAGCATAAATCGCAAACTTATAGCTGTCAGGATCAAACACATCAGCCTGCCATCCCAAATATTTAATATCTCTCACGATGCCATTAAAAACTTGTTCACGCAGCTCATCAAAATACGCCTCCCGAGACATAAATTTAAGTGCTGCCATTTCACTTAAGCCTGGCTCTAACAACTCTTTTAACTCGTCCCACGCTTCATGTTCAATCGCTTGAGAGATCTCTCGGTATTTAGCCAAAGCCAATTCACGGATCGCAGGCGTATCTTGAATCGGCGTGGAACGATTGACCCAACTTAAATCCGCTTTTTGCTCCAACATCGTCTGATAATCATAGGTAGAATATTTGATGATGACCGATCCATCCGCATAAATATCTTTCTCTCTACTAGACAACAAAAGAATACTTTCCTCCGAAATAGGCTTACCATGCAACCGTGAGCCTTCCGTCACAACAATTGGTTTTTTATTACCCTCTTGATCCTCTATCTCTTTGAGAGTAAAGTTTAAATGTAGCACCTCTCGTTTCTTAGGAAGATCTTCTTTAATCGCCGCCTCGAGCGCAGTCACCGTTACACTGCAATATGCCTCTTCTGCTTTCTCATTGATCAAAAAATAGACTGCATCGGCCACACGAACATCGATCTTATTTAGCCCCTCATCCACATACTGAGTAATGCCATGACTATAATTGACTCGCTGAGGGAAAAGCGAATCTAACCTAGCTGTATTAAAAACAGTCTTATCATTCATTAAAATAGCACACTCCAAATAGTGCGCTTTATACGTAATATCGTAACGAAGAATGGGGGTGGCTTGCGTCGTCATAGAAAAACTGGCTACCCACAACAGCGCTATGACCCACCATTTTAATTGCCTCTGTTTTAACATATGTGTATCCCTTCTCCCTCTTACATCGCCCCAACTTTAACTTCCCCATTGATAAGGGTGAGGACTGGGCTAAACCAGGTTCGTCTCCCATCTTTTGTCCAGCTGATAGGCGATGCCTCATTATTTCTTAAATGGAAAAATTTAAAGAGCTTGCCATCAGCGATGACTTGAAACTTATAATTATCAGGATCAAAGCGATCTTCCTGCCAACGACTGCTTCTTGCTGTCAAATAGAGTTCCCAAAAAAGTTGCTCGTATAATTGATCAAAATAAGCCTCCCGAGACATAAAATTAAGCGCCGCCATCTCCGAAAGACCCGGTTCTAATTCTCGTTTTAAGGCATTCCAATCCCCTCGGGTAATGGTGGCTTGAATCGCTTTATATTTCTCCAAGGCCAAACGCCGAATCTCGGGGGTATCTTCGATCAGTGTCGACTTTTCAATCCAGCTAAGAGGCATCGCTTGCTGTAACTCAATCTCATGTCCAAACGTATCAAACGTTATGATCACGGATTGATCCCCAAAAATATCGGTTTGTTTGGAATGTACACGCTTAATCTTCCCCTCTGGAATCGGCTGAAAGCTTTCATACGAATCCTCGGCCACTAGCACAGGCTTTTTATGACCATCGGCATCTTCAATCTCTTTAATTTTAAAGTTCAGCGCCAATACTTCATAGCTACGAGGCCGATCCTCCGCGCGATCCGCGACCATAGCGGTAATACTCACACGGCAATATGCATCTTGATAATGCTCATTACGGAGAAAATACGCTGCATCCTCAAGGCGGACTTCAAGCTTATTCACACCATGATTAATATAC
>JAAZCI010000213.1 GCA_012513365.1 Lysobacteraceae bacterium | reverse complement strand
GGTTTATGTTGGAACGACCGATACTATCTATGTGGCCGAGAAAGAGAATCCCCCGATTACCACGATGGATCGTTACTATCTGCTCGGCGCGATCAATTATATGTTCCCAACACTCGGTTTGACGGAAGTGGATATTGAATCGTCTTGGGCGGGCTTGCGTCCGTTAATTAAGGAGGATGGAAAAGATCCTTCGGCCATCTCCCGTAAAGATGAGATTTGGGAAGATCATACCGGCGTGATGACCATTGCCGGTGGGAAATTAACAGGCTATCGCTTAATGGCGGAAGAGATTGTCGATCGCGTCGCTGAAAAGCTTAAAATCGGCTTTGAACGGGAATTTAATCCGTGCCAAACGCTCACACTTCCCATTTCAGGCGGGAATATCGCTATCGATCAATATGAGGCATTTATTGAGGCAAAAGGAAAAGAGGCTGTAGATTTTAATCTCACTGAAGAGGCGGGTAGACGTTTAGCCGCCTTTTATGGCACCAACGTTGATAAACTCTTTACCTTAGCGAAAAATGTAACGCCCGATAAGATGGGAAATCTCCCCATTGAGCTCTATGTGCGTCTTTTATATGGACTCGAGGAAGAGGCGATTATGACCCCCGCTGATTTCTTCATCCGTCGTACCGGCGCGCTCTATTTTGATATCGATGCCGTTTACGCCTATAAAGATGATCTTCTAAAAGTGATGGCGCGTTATTTTGGTTGGTCACTTGAGCGAATTGCCTACTATAATGCAGAGATGGCAAGTGCCATCTATCACGCAACGCACGCAGTGGAAGAAGAGGGCGTGATTAAGATTGGTATGACAGGAATGGACGGCGCTCAAAAACCTGAAACCTTAAAAGCACTTGAAGCCGATGTGGAGGCGCATTTTAAAGCCCGTCAGGTGCGTCTTAGCCATCAATCGAAAGAGGCGAAAAAAGCCCTCCATCATCAAGAAACACCGAAGAACCCTCAAGAGGAGGAACCTGCGATGGATGAAGAGTAGACGTTACGTTCAATATTTATGAAATAAGATATATAGATATATACAAACAAAGAGAGCCTGGCGATGTGCCGGGCTTTTTTATGATCGATTTAATAGGATTAATAGGCGCGAGGGGGATTAATGCGTATAATAGACAATCATTGTATGGATGTATTAGTATAGTGGATCAAGGGATAACCAATAAAATAATATCGTTACATTGAGGATACTGACAGATATGGATAAAATTAATGATGCTCTTCGCACCAAGCTTGAAGAGCGCAATTTTGAGGATGAACTCTATAAAGCGATTTTACTGCTGGAGACAAAAGAGGAGATGAAGGCCTTTTTCAAAGATCTCTGCACGCCTCAAGAGATTAGTGCCATGGCGGAACGTTGGAAAGTGTGTCAGCTTCTCGAACGGGGCGATCTCTCCTATCGGGATATTAATGCACTTACTGGCGCAAGTTTGACAACGATTGGCCGTGTGGCGCGTTTTATTAAAGATGAGGATAATCGCGGCTACATTAATGTACTTGCTAAGCTTTCACCTGAGGAAAAGCTCTAGTTTTAGTTCAATCTCATTTTAATCCATCTCTCATCAACGCAAACCCCGGACAATCTAATTAAACCTATGACAAATTCACGTTTTGAGAATCATTTACTCAGCCAATTTAAGATCCAATATCCCATCATTCAAGCGCCGATGGCAGGAGGCATTACAACGCCAGAATTTTTAAAGTCTGTGTTTGATGCAGGTGCGTTACCCTCGCTTGCAACGGGCTATCGCTCGCTTACGGGATTAAAAGAGGATTTAGAGGCGCTAAAAACGTTAGGCGTGAGCATCTATAATGCTAATCTCTTTGTACCAGAGCTATTAACAAAAGAGACGGTTGCTAAGGCAAAGCCTGCTTATCAGGCATTAAAACCCTTTTATGGGGCGTTAAATATCACTCAAGAACCGATCGAGTTTCGTGAAATCCAAGAGCTTGACGATTATGCCAAAAAGGTTGAGCTTCTATTGGAATATCGTGTGCCGATTGTCTCGTTTGTATTTGATATGCCCTCGTTGGAGATTATTCGCCAGTTTAAAGCGATTGGCACGTATACGATTGGTACGGCAACATCCGTTGAAGAGGTCGTGGCGCTCGATACGCTTGAGCTAGATGCGATCATTCTCCAAGGGATTGAAGCGGGCGGGCACCGGGCCAGTTTTATTTCAGATTGTGAGGATGGGGATGATCTTCGCACCCTTCTGAAAAAAGCGAAACAAGTGACCGATCGCCCACTTCTTGTGGCTGGCGGGATTTGTCAGTATCTCGATATCGATCACTATTTAACGGAAGGGGCAGCAGCTGCAGTCGTTGGAACGGCCTTTTTAGCATGCGCTGAAAGTGGCGCATCGTCACTTCATAAAGAGAAAATCTTAAATGCCTGCGCCGGTGAAACGATGCTCACCAACGCCTTTACCGGCAAATGGGCTCGCGGATTTACCAATCGCTTTATGCTGCAATATGCCGAAGATGATCTTCTCGTTGCCTGTTATCCTGTCCAGCATTATTTTACAAGCGCGCTCCGGGCGGAAGCGAAAAAAACTAATTATCCCGAATATATGTCGCTTTGGGCGGGAATGAATGCGCACCGCGTCACCGAGAAAACAGTTAAAGCGCTGATGGCGCGTCTTGTATCGCCGTAACGTCTCCTTTAAGTCTAAGCGTAAACCTTCTTTATCATGTCGTCACCATGAGAGGAGGTTTTATTTTGGCTTCGCTCTTTCCAATTGGCATATATTGTTGTACCATTACAGTGGAACAGACAGAAAGCGGTAGCGGAGATGTGCAAATTCCACCCCCTTTTATACAAACAAAGTCCATTTATAATCATTCAACACGGTCGTGTGTAAGGAGAATCATGAAAAAGTTACTAATGTCATTGATGGTCGGTAGCCTACTTGTGACAGGCGCTGTAAATGCTGAAGAAGTGAAGAAAGTCTATGTCAATAAAATC
>JAAZCI010000212.1 GCA_012513365.1 Lysobacteraceae bacterium | reverse complement strand
AGCCCGAATTTGAATAATCCGTTCCATACCCTTTTGATTCCCGACCATACAGCATAGCGCATAATTGGAATCGGTGGGATAGACAAGCACGCCATCTTTCCGAAGAATATCGACTGCCATCTTGATATTTCGCGGCTGAGGATCAACGGGATGAATATTAATTAGCATGTGTCTTCTCCTGAAATTTATGATAATTTTGACGAAACCATAATAAGGCAATCAGAGTCGATGCATTATCGAGACGGTTTTGATCGAGTAATTGAAACGCCTCTTCCCTAGCGAGGGTAAACGCACGAATATCTTCATGCTCATTTTCAACGCCAAACACACCGCCGGCATTTTCAAGCGAACAGATCCCTAAATAGAGAAACAGTTGCTCAGTACTTCCGCCGGTGGAGCTAAAATAATGATGCATCGGAATTAATTGATCAATCGTGACACCGGCCTCTTCAAGCGCTTCACGGCGCGCCAAAGCCTCTCGATCCTCGCCTTCTTGATCCATAATACCCGCAACAATCTCGTAAGTCCACGGCGATTCACTCTTCTCATAGAGCGGAATGCGAATCTGCTCAATCAACAGAATTTCATCCCGTTTCGGATCGTATAACAACACGCCCACCGCATCTTGACGCTGCACAACTTCACGAACAACGTCATAATTCATACCACCATCAAAACGTTTATGATCAAACGTCACTTTATCGAGTTTGAAAAACCCATTGTACGCACGCTCACACGCTTTAATGGTGACATCTTTATTAGTAAACGTCCCTTTTTTAACCACCCGCTTCATTGCACCCTCTCTATTATTTCATAATAAAAAAGCCATTATGGCATGCCATAATGACCTTTATTACAACTATTTTATTACACGTTAATTGACAGATTATCGTATAGAGAAATAAGTAATCGAATTGTAATCGTTAATGAATTAACGACCCCAAGAGCGAACGGTACCGCTATCAATATGAACAAATGCTGAACGGCTGTAATAACCTACGCCACCGGCTTTAAGCGATAACGCCGCGTTACGAAGATTTCGTGTGGAAACGCCTGGCATACGAATATCGATCGCTTGACCTTTCATGTGGAAGCTCTGTTTTGCCACCCCGCCCATCGTACGGCGAAGCATGGCGTTGGTTTGAGGTGAGCGATATCCGCTTAATCCATGAACCGGTTTACCATATTCTAATTGAAGGCTTAATGCATACAATTGATCGAGTACATGCGGATCATATAGTTTTGCTGTATTAGTACGACGATCGCGAAGTGCCCAAGACAGCTCATCGAGCGATTCTTTAATGTACCCTTCTCCAGGGATCCAGTAAGTCACCCGTGAAGTTTCCCCTAATGCGGGGGTGAAAATGGTCAACTCGCGCTCTTTGCTAAACGCTTGTTTTGCCATCGCAGGCTGAAGACCAAATAATCCTAATGCCGCACAACCGGCTAAGATTCCAGTTGATTTTTTAAGTAGATCGCGACGGTTTTCACAAACAAGCTCGTTATGAAGCTGAATATAACGTTCGACGGTTTGATCCTTCTCTTCTGAAATCATGCGTAAGTACCTCTAATTTTTACTCTGTCAATTAAACATATTTATTTATTAAATAATGAGCTTTGTATTTTAACTTCTGAGCATTCATTTAGCAACTATTTTCATTTAGAAATCTGGCGGTGAAATGATCCGAAGCAAATAAGCATGCTATAATATTTAACCATATATTTATATAGGATATATTAACTTATATCAATAACTTAAAGAGACAAGATGGATCTACAGCTCGAAAAAATCAAAACGCCTCCCCATTCAATTGAGGCAGAACAGGCCGTCTTAGGCGGTTTACTTATCTCCGCTGAGGCTTGGGATAAGATTGATGGAATGTTAACTCCCGGTGATTTTTATCGTAAAGATCATCGCCAAATTTATGAAGTTATTGAGGATCTCTACAAGAATGTAAAGTCCGTTGATATTTTAACCGTTGCCGATCAATTAGGGCAACAAAATCTGCTTGAAGAGGTCGGTGGTCGCCCCTATCTTGCTACGCTTGCACAGGATATGCCGAGCGTTAGTAACATTGTTGCGTATGCGAAAATTGTGTACGAACGCTCGGTGGTTCGCCGTCTTATTGCCGTCGGTTCGAACATCGCTGATTCAGGCTTTACCCCCGATGGTCGCACGCCCGATGAACTGATTCAATTTGCCGAACAAGCGGTATTTGCTATTGCCGAGCAAGGGGCAAAGAGCGATCAAGGTTTAGCCAATATCCGTGATGTGATGGAGCATGCCCTTGAGCGAATCGATGAGATGGCGAAAGCGGAAGATGGGATCACCGGCGCGCCGACAGGCTGGAGTCAATTCGATGAGATGACCTCCGGACTTCAAAATGGCGATATGATTATCGTTGCGGGCCGTCCGTCTATGGGTAAAACTACGCTTGCGATGAATATGGTTGAACGTGTGGCGATGTATACCCGTCAACCGGTGGCGATTTTCAGCTTAGAGATGCCAGCAGAACAACTTGTGATGCGGATGTTCTCTTCGCTTGGCTCGATTGAGCAAGGGAAAATTCGTAGCGGAAAACTCGATGATCTCGACACCAAAAAACTGAGTGATGCCACAAAAACGCTCGCCAATACGAAGATCTTTATCGATGATACGAGTGGCCTTAGCCCCTCTGAAGTGCGTTCGCGCGCGCGCCGGTTACAACGGGATCATGGCCAACTGGGACTCGTGATGGTGGACTACCTTCAATTGATGAGTATCCCCGGAATGAGTGATCAGCGGGTCGCCGAGGTTTCAGAAATCTCACGCTCATTAAAATTGATGGCTCGTGAACTCAACGTTCCGGTTATTGTCCTTTCACAGTTAAACCGTAGCCTTGAGCAGCGCCCTAATAAACGCCCGGTGATGAGTGACCTGCGTGACTCTGGGGCAATCGAGCAGGATGCGGACTTGATCTGTTTTATCTACCGCGATGAGGTTTATAATGAAGACTCACCGGAAAAAGGCGTCGCAGAGCTCATTATCGGGAAGCAACGGAACGGCCCAATCGGCACAGTAAAACTTGCGTTCCAAGGGAAATACTCACGCTTTACCAACCTGGAAACCCGCGATTATAGCAATTCATTCCAAGATTTCGACGAAGAATAAGAGGATTTATATGGCAAGATACCAACTACGATTTCAATCTTTTTTAGATCATATTGATCAAAATAGCGCGAAAAAACGGCTCGCCAAACTCCTTAATCTTAGCGATGAAACATTCGATCCCTGTCTCAATGATCAGCCCAATCCACCTCTCTATAAAAATCTGAGCGAAACTGAAGCCTCAATTTTACAAACAAAACTGGCCGACATCGGCATTCAAACCGAGGTAACAATAATGT
>JAAZCI010000211.1 GCA_012513365.1 Lysobacteraceae bacterium | reverse complement strand
GGGATAAAAATTAGAGTCGGCGGAGGTTTGGTCGAATCAGCCGGATTGAACTCTGATGTAAATCTCCGTATACTTATGAAAATTAAAGCTGCCTTCGGGTAGCTTTTTTTATGGGAAAGGGGGATATTTAATCAATCATTCATGCCTTTACAAGGAGCGATACGATGATGAAAAAGATCTTTAAAAAACGTGTGGGATTAACGCTGATGGCGAGCCTGTTACTTGCGGGGTGCGTATCGGTTGAGCCCTCGAAAAAGGATGAGTTTACTGTCCCGAAAGGGGAGCTCGTGCGCTATGAGGTGGATTCAAAACTCTATGATTGCGTTGGCGTTGGGCCGCAAAAATGCCTGCGGGTGAAACGCGGAGGCAGCGATGAATGGAGCTTTTTCTACAGTCAAATTGAGGGATTTGAGTACCAAGAGGGGTACCGCTATCAATTATTAATCGATGAATTTCCGCTTGAAGCAATTCCCGATCGAAGCGCTGTGGGATACCGTTTAATGCGGGAGCTTGAGCGCTTGAAAGTGGTCCATATTTAAGAGGATCAGATCGGTTTTTCCGGGGCCATTTCGCGGTCTTTTTATACGAAATGGGATTCATTTTGCTGTGGCTGTGCTAAAATTATAGCCTGTTGACGCACAAAAAGTGGCCTGTTCCACATCATAATAAACCCAAAAAACGAGGAAATAATGCGATTAACACCAAGACTTAACCGGAAAATAACGTTGCTGTGGACGTTGCTTTTTTTAAGCGTTACGGCGAGCAGTCTGGAGGCAAAAACGGTGGAAAAAGAGATCTACGGACGCTATGAAACCATGAGCATCGTGGATTTTAACGGCGTGAATGTATCGGCAAAGATGGATACCGGCGCGCTCACCGCATCACTCCATGCCGAAAATATCGAATTTTTCACCAAAAATAACGACGACTGGGTGCGTTTTACCACTCGCATTAATGAGATGGAGCTTGGGCCTTATGAATTCCCACTCCATAAAGTGAGTCGAGTGAAACGGCGCCAAGAAGAGAAAAGTCCAAGCAAAGTAAAATCGGCAAAACGCCCAGTGATTCTACTCACGCTCTGCCTTGGCAATCAACAAAAAGAGGTGGAGGTAAATTTGGCCAATCGCTCAAATTTAAACTATCCCCTCTTAATCGGTTCGAAAGCGCTCCGCTCCTTTAAGGCGATTGTGGACGTTTCCGAGAAATATACTCATCCGCTTCAGTGTAACGAATAAACGAGCCCCCTTATGAAATCTTTAACGCGACACTTAAAAATCCTAATCACACTCCTTTTAATTGTGGGGCTAGGAACCATCTATTATGAGCATAAAGTGCTTGAAATTCCGATGACGGAAGATACCGAATCTGAGCTTTGGACCATCGATGCGAAGCTCTCCTATCAAGTGCCTGGAAACGTCGGCGTGACCGCGCGTTTTTATGTGCCTGATACCTTTAAAAATTATGAACTCTATACCGATAGTTTAGTGAGCTCGAAAGAGTATGGCCGCGTCATCGAGGAGGATGATTTGGGCAATAAGATCGCTCACTATTCCGTGCGCCGTGCGGAAGGGACGGAAACGCTCTACTATCGTCTCTCGCTTGCGCCTAAAATGGGGGTTGATGAAACGCCTTTTAAATATGATGCGCGTGCGGGGAAAGTCTATCAAGATAAAATTGCGCTCGAAGGGGCGGATAAGCTCGCGGCAACGGCGTTAGTTGAAGCGATTCGTAGCCGATCATCCAATACCGCAACCTTTATTAGTGAGGCAATTGTCGCGCTCACACAGACTGATAATGATCAGGTGAAAGCGCTCCTAAAAGGGGATGGCTCGCTAGCGAATCGGGCAAAAGTGTTAAAAGTCTTGCTCTCTCAAGCGCACATTCCGGTGCAGCGCGTCAACACCATTCAATTGATCGATAGTACCAATCAAAAGCCCGAAATTTGGGTACGCAGCTATATCGAATCGAGTAAGCGCGATGAAGCGAGCAAAAAAGTAGTGACGCAAGGCAAATGGGTCTACTTTGATTTAACTAGCGGGAAAATTGGCCTGCCACACGACCGCATTATCTGGTCAATTGGTGATGAGCCACTCTTAAGTGTCGCCAATGGCACCAAAGTGAAACTTGAATTTAACGTCGATAATAAAGCGCTCTCAGCGATCACTTTAGCCAGCAGTACCGCCGATAAAGAGGGCTATTTAGCCAACTCACTTTACAGCCTGCCGGTCAAAATGCATCACGATTATGAGGTGATGATTATGATTCCGTTTGGTGTATTGGTGGTGTTACTGGTACGCAATATTATCGGTTTCCAAACGCTCGGAACCTTTACCCCGGTCTTAATCGCGCTTGCCTTTAGAGAAACGGGGCTTTCCTACGGGATTATCCTCTTTACCGTGATTGTGACGCTCGGGCTGTCGCTAAGGTCCTATCTTGAACATCTCAAATTACAGATGCTCTCGAGGCTCTCGGTGGTGCTCACCTTTGTGGTGATTTTAATCGGCGTCTTAACCATCTTTAGTTACAAAATGGGGATTGAGAGCGGGCTTGCGATCAGTCTCTTCCCGATGGTGATTTTAACCATGACCATCGAACGCCTTTCAATTACATGGGAAGAGCGCGGTGGCGGGAATGCCTTTAAAATTGCGATTGGTACCTTAATTTCAGCCTCAATGGCCTTTGCATTGATGGGCTATCGTCCGCTTATTTACTTTGTCTTTACCTTCCCCGGTATTTTGCTTGTCCTTGTGGCCTTTATGCTGGCGATGGGACGGTATCGCGGTTATCGCTTAACGGAATTAGGGCGCTTTAGCGCGATGATTCGTCAAGAGAAAGAGGCGGAAGCAAAACGCCTTGAAGCGGAGAAAGAGCATGAGGAGAAAGCGTAATGTTTTCGATGATTAAAACGTGGCGAGCGCTTAAAGCGCGGGGTGTCATGGGGATTAATCAGCGAAATGCGGAATATGTGCTTCAGTACAATAACCGCCGCTACTATCCCTATGTTGATGATAAAATCGTCACCAAAGAGCGCGCGCTCATCTATGAGGTCAATGTGCCTGAGATGTATGGCGTGATCTCAAGCGAAAGTGAGATTAAATATCTGCCAAAAATCATTGGCGATCGTACGGAATTTGTCATTAAACCAGCGCAAGGCGCGGGGGGTGATGGAATTTTAGTGATTGCCGATAAGTTCGATGATTATCGTTATAAAACGGTTTCGGGGCGCTTAATTACCATTGATGAAATTGAGTATCAGATCTCATCGATTTTAACCGGGCTCTATTCGCTCGGCGGCATGCGCGATCGGGCGCTGATTGAGTATAAAGTCACCTCCGATCCAATCTTTAAAAGCATCAGTTATGAGGGCGTGCCGGACATTCGCATCATTGTCTTGATGGGATATCCCGTGATGGCGATGTTGCGCCTTCCGACCCGTCAATCAGGTGGGAAAGCGAATCTTCACCAAGGGGCGATCGGTGTGGGCGTTGATATTGCGACAGGCACAACGCTTAAAGGCACGTGGCTCAATGAGATTATTACCCGTCATCCTGATACCAATAATGATGTAAGCGGCGTTGCGCTTCCCGACTGGGACGGCTTTTTAGAGCTCGCAACGGGCTGTTATGAGATTTCAAAGCTTGGCTATATCGGTGTGGATATGGTGCTCGATGAAGAGAAAGGGCCGCTCATTTTAGAGATTAATGCGCGCCCAGGTCTTAATATCCAGATCGCCAATAATGCAGGGTTAGCGGCTCGTACCTATCGGGTAGAGAAGCATCTTGAAGAGCTTAAAGCCGCGGGCATAGAGAAAGAGAGCGTCAAAGAGCGCGTCGCTTTTTCCAAAGAGTGGTTCGATGCTAAAAATACGTTTTAAGCCATCACCTGAACTATGATAAAAACACCTGATGAAACCGGCGTTAAGCGTCGGTTTTTTTATGCTCATACAGCCCTCTGTAGAGATAATATCATTTGATAGTCATTATCATTTAAAGTAAGCTATTGAGACCTTTTTATATTTTTTCCCTGATTCCTCGGCGCCATATCTATGAAGTTACTCGATTATTTTGAATCCCTTATTCAGCCCTTTAAAAACACCGATGATGTTGCGCCTCCGACGACGCTGTTTCAATTCTACTGGTTCTATATGCGCCAGATTAAACCGCTCTTTTTAGTGCTGTTAACGGTTGGTTTTTTTGTGGCGATTTTGGAGATTGCGCTCTTTAGTTTTATTGGGCAGATTGTCGATATGATCGAGTCGGTCAGTTCCCCCTCGGAGCTCTTTAGCGAACATAAAGGTACGCTGCTTTGGATGCTTTTTGTGATCGTAATTGCGCGTCCCTTTGTCTCCCTTTGCCATAATTTAGTGATGAATCAGGCGCTTACCACCAATTTCACTTCGATGATTCGCTGGCAACAGCACCGTTATCTGTTAAAGCAGAGCGTCAATTTCTTTCATAGCAGTTTTGCCGGGGGCATTGCCAGCCGGATTATGAATACCGGGCAATCGATCCGTAGCTCTGTATTGATGCTCACCGATTCGATGTGGCGCGTGATTATCTATGCGGGCACGACGGTGGTCCTTTTTATGAAGCTCAATCCTTGGCTTGCGCTCCCGATTGTGGTGTGGATTGGGGCGTACATTATGCTGATGCGTTATTTTCTGCC
>JAAZCI010000210.1 GCA_012513365.1 Lysobacteraceae bacterium | reverse complement strand
GTTGTGCTCTAACCAACTGAGCTATATGTCCGTTGAACTGATGTGTATTCTAGGGGGTAATGCCTTTTCTGTCAAACTTTTTTTACCATATGATTACAAGTTGAGCATTTATCTCTTTTTGCGCATATAACTGATTGTTTTAATGCAATCTAACGGAATTTACGGTGCGATTATTAAGGGGGTATTTGCGTAATTTTAATAAAAGTTAAATAAAAAATTACACGGGGTTGGTGAATATTTACTCAAAATGAAGCAAAGTTTTCGCTTACTCCATTTTTCTTCTGCTCCACCTCTAAAATAGAGGGTTTTCCCCCACCCTCTTGTTACTTTGATGGGTTAGTGCTAAAACTATTTGTATAACAATAAATATCAAACGCATCGAGCATGCGTGAGGAGCGATAATGAATAACACTATTTTTGTACTCGTCGATGTCCAGGAGCGACTTGCGAATGTGATCGACCAAAATGAAGCGATTATTCGTGAAACCCATCGGCTGATTTCGGGCTTAAAAACCCTCGAGATCCCCATTTTATGGCTCGAGCAATATCCAAAAGGATTGGGACCAACCTGCGAGCCGTTAAAAAGTGAGTTGACGGGCTACTCTGAGCCGATTGAAAAACGTGAATTTAGTGGCTATCTACAACCTGCCTTTGTTGAAGCGCTTGAAAAAAGTGGCCGTAAACGCGTCATTGTTGCCGGTATGGAATCCCATGTATGCGTCTATCAAACGGTGAAAGATCTCTTAAAAGAGGGTTATCGCGTTGAAATTGTCGCCGACTGCATTGGCTCACGCACGGCGGAAAATCGTAAAGTTGGCATCAAAAAAATGATGGCACTCGGCGCGCAGATCACCTCGGTCGAGACGCTATTATTTGAATTATTAGAAACCTCTCTGCATCCAAAATTTAGAGAGATTAGCAACCTGATTAAATAGGAAGGAATAGATAAAATCATGATCAAAGTAGGAATTATTGGCGTTACGGGCTATGCGGGCATTCAGCTTTTATGGCTCCTTGAGAACCACCCAAATGTTGAGGTCACGATGCTTGCGTCGCGCTCTTATGAGGGCATGGATCTTGCAGAAGTGTATCCAAATTTTCAGGGTCGACGACGCCAAATCCTACTCTCTGACGATGCGCTGATGAGTCGTATTGATGAGCTCGATTGCTTGTTTATGGCGCTCCCTCACGGGCTTTCACAACCCCTTGCGCAAAAGGCGCACGATCATCATGTCAAAGTGATCGATCTTGGGGCAGATTTCCGCTTTGATGATCTTGAAACCTATGAGAAATGGTATAAGGTCAAACACGAATCGAAAACGCTCAATGATCGCGCGGTTTACGGGCTTTGCGAGCTCTATCGAGAAGAGATTAAACAATCGGATATTGTCGCCTCACCAGGATGTTTTCCAACCTCCGCCATTTTGGGCGCAGCGCCTCTTTTAAACGCGAAGCTTGTCAATCCAAAAACGATTATTGTCGATTCCAAATCAGGCACAACGGGGGCCGGTCGAGGTAATAAAACCGCCTCGCTATTTTGCGAGGTTAATGAGAGTTTTAAAGCGTACGGCGTCTTTTCCCATCGCCATCGCCCCGAGATTGAGCAAGAGCTCTCACATGTTGCCGATGAGTCTGTCGAGATCGTCTTCACACCCCACCTTATTCCAATTAACCGTGGAATTTTATCCACTATCTATCTCGATCTAAACAGACATCAAACCGAGGCCGATCTGTTAAAACTCTATCAAGATTTTTATCAAGGGGAAGCCTTTGTGCGCGTCCGTGAATCATTACCGGAATTGAGCCATGTGAAAGGGACAAACTTTTGCGATATCGCCATTCGCGTTGATGAAGAACGTCAAAAAGTGATCGTTATTTCCGCGATCGATAATCTCATCAAAGGCGCTGCCGGCCAAGCGGTACAGAGCATGAATATTATGCATGGACTTGATGAAACTCTCGGACTGAAACTGACATCGATGTATATTTAATCCATTAAAAATCAATTAAAAAAGCCTACTCAGAACATTATCTCAGTAGGCTTTTTAATCTTATATATTTTTATATGAAACGTTAGACGGCCTCTTCACTCACCTCATACTCTGAAAAGTCGATGCGTTTGTGGCGATTGATAATCATATAGACCACCGGCACCACAAAGAGCGTGAGAAGTGTTCCGAGTGTAAGCCCACCGACAATGACCCAGCCGATCGCTTCGCGGGATTCAGCGCCGGCGCCCGTTGCTAATGCAAGCGGTAATGAACCGAGTACCATCGCGCCCGTTGTCATTAAAATGGGGCGCAAACGAAGGGCCGCTGACTCTTTAATCGCTTCAAGTTTTGCCTTGCCTTCATCTTGCAATTGATTGGCAAATTCAACGATCAAAATACCGTGTTTCGTAATCAGCCCGACAAGCGGCACCAATCCAATCTGGCTGTAGATATTGAGCGAATTCCCCGTAAGATAGAGCGCGCCAAGAGCACCAAATCCAGCAAGGGGCACCGAGGTGAGAATAATAAAGGGGTCAATCCACGACTCAAATTGCGCCGCTAACACAAGATAAATAAAGAGCACCGCAAGTCCAAACATCAGATACATCGACGAACCAGAATCAATGAGCTCTCGCGCTGAACCGGTGTAATCGAGCATCGCATCAGGCATCACCTCACGAATTACCTCTTCAACCATCCGCAGGCCTTCTCCTTGCGATGTCCCCTCTTCTAAGTTCGCTGAAATCGTCACCGAACGGAGTTTATTAAAGTGGCGTAATACTTGAGGCGCAATGGTCTCTTTAATGGTGGCGAACGTTGATAACGGCACCATCTCGCCACTCTTTGTGCGCACATAGATATCTTCCATATCCCGCGGTTTACTGCGCTTATCAGGGTTTACTTGCACAAGCACATCATACTGCTCAGCGCCCTCTTTAAAGCGGGTGATATTACGGCCACCGAGCGCCGTTTCAAGCGCCTTTCCGACAACATTGACATCAACGCCAAGGAGCGCAAGTTTTTCACGATCCACCGAGACTTCAAGCTGTGGCGTATTCATGCGAAGATCGTTGTCGGGCGTAACAAGCTCGGGCATCTGATTCAGACGCGCCATAATTTTATTAACCTTTTGGTCGAGCACTTCAAAGGATTCGTTCGATCGAATGACAATCTCAACCTCTTTTGAGCGCCCATCTTGCCCAAGCGATTGTTGGTTACTTGCAAAGACGCGAAGCCCAAGTGCGACATCGCGAAACTCGCGGTTTAATCGGCTCACCATTGCCATCTGCGACTCTTTACGCTCATCCCAATCTTTGAGCGTCACCGAACCAAATCCGCCCGATGCAACGCCCGACACGACAAAGACATTTTCCGCCTCAGGCTCGTTGATTAAGAGATCTTCCACCTCGTTTAAATAGCGGTCAGTAAAATCAACCGTCGCACCATCGGGGGAGATCGCCGCGATACGAATATTCCCGCGATCTTCAATCGGCGAAAGCGCTTGAGGAAGGAGGTTAAAGAGCCCGTACGTTCCCGCCAATACGAGCACCATCACGATCACAATCACGCTTTTCACTTTAAGAACTTTCGCAAGCAGCCCTTCATAGAGGTGATTAATTCCCGTTAAAAAGCGCTCAATCAGAGATGAGAGTTTCCCCTGTTTATGGGAGGGTTTTAAAAGACGCGAGCACATCATCGGCGAGAGCGTCAGCGCGGTAAAACCTGAAATCATAACCGCCAGTGCCAGCGTCATAGCAAACTCAACAAAGAGCTGCCCAATTCGCCCCTCTGAAAAAGTGAGCGGTAAAAAGACCGCCGCAAGCGTAATCGTCATTGCAATAATGGCAAAACCGATCTCTTTTGAGCCCACAAAAGCGGCGCGAATCGGGTGCATTCCCGCTTCAATATGCCGGTGAATATTTTCAAGCATTACAATCGCATCATCGACCACGAGTCCAATCGCCAGCACAAACGCCAGCATCGTCAGCGTATTGATCGAGTAACCGAGCACATACATTAAAAAGAGTGTTCCAACTAGCGCAATCGGCACCGTGACCATGGGAATAATGGTCGCCCGCGCATCGCGGAGGAAAAAGAAGATAATAATTCCGACAAAAATCAGCGCTTCTACAATGGTTTGATAGACCGATTTAAGCGATTTATTGATAAAGACGGAGTTATCTGAACTAATCCCAAGCTCAACCGAATCGTCTAGACTTGCTTGAAGCGCCGGTAATACGCGCCGTACCTCGCTCGAAAGGGTTAAAGGATTTGCCACCGATTGCTTAATAATCGCAATCCCAACGCCCTGCTTTCCATTCATGCGCGGTTTTGTGGTCTCTTCCACCCCGCCAAGCTCGACATTTGCCACATCACGAAGGCGTACAATATGCTGGTTTACATTGGAGCTTTCCGGTTTTGTCGTTTTAATGACGACATCGCCAAATTCCTCTTCACTATTTAAATC
>JAAZCI010000209.1 GCA_012513365.1 Lysobacteraceae bacterium | reverse complement strand
CAAGCGGAAATTCATCGATTAACAATTGATAGCGATACCCCTCTTGGTACTCAAATCCCTCAATTTGACTGTAGAAAAAGCTCCATTCATCGCTGCCTCCGCGTTTCACCCGCAGGCATTTTTGCGGCCCAACGCCAACGCAATCATAGAGTTTTGAATCCCCCTCATAGCGCACGAGCTCCCCTTTCGGGACAGTAAACTCATCCTTTTTCGAGGGCTCAACCGATACGCAGCCTGCAAGTAAAAGGCTCGCCATCAGCGTTATTCCCAAACGTTTTTTGAAACGTTTTTTGAAAAGTTTTCTCATCATCGTATCGCTCCTTGTAAAGGCATGAATGATTGATTAAATATCACCCTTTCCCATAAAAAAAGCTACCCGAAGGCAGCTTTAATTTTCATAAGTATACGGAAACTTACATCATAGTTCAATCCGTCTGAGATTATCCATGCGGATTATAGAGGTACGCCCCTTCAATTCCGAGCGGCATGCCCGATAACCACCAGATCATTAAGAAAACGATCCACGATAGAAGGAAACTGATCGAATAAGGAATCATCATCGAAATGAGCGTTCCAATGCCCGTCGATTTCACATAGCGCTGACAATAGACCACCACCAGGGCAAAGTAGGTCATGAGCGGTGAAATAATATTCGTGGTTGAATCCCCAACGCGATAAGCCGCTTGCGTTAATTCAGGCGCGATACCGAGCTGCATTAACATTGGCACTAAGATCGGTGATAATAAAATCCATTTTGCCGAGGCCGATCCAACAAAGAGGTTGATAAAGGCGATAAAGAGGATCGCACAGATGATCGTCACATAGGAATTAAGATTGATGCTTTGGAGGAATTCAGCTCCAGACAGCGCAATAATTTTCCCTAAATTGGACTGATTAAAGGCTTCCAAGAAGAAGGCGCAGAAGAACATCATCACGATGAAACTGCTCATGCCTTTCGTTGTTTCGCTCATTGCATCCACCACATCGCTCAATTTTTTAAAGCGTTTTGTGATCATTCCAAAGACAATCCCGGGGATGATAAACCCTAAGAAGATAATCGCTACAATCGAACGCATTAATGGCGCACCGGCACTCGTTAATGAGCCGCGCGTTGTGCTGATAATTCCCTCGTTATAGAGATAATTCACCAGCTCCGCACTTGATGTACCTGACGCTAATCCAAAGTGTTCCACTAAAATCGGCCACTCTTTTCCGCGAGGAAGTTGGAGATTGTCAGGCAAGGATAATTGACGAATCAACTCGCCCGTATCGGCGGCTAAATCGGCACGTAAAAGAGAATCCGCTGGCCACGACCAAAGGGTGAAAACCGCCAACACGCCCACCATAAAGAGCGATGAAATCCAAAACGCACGGCTCTCGATCGGGGTGATCTCTTTACTATCATCAATATCGATCTCATCATTTAACGGCACGCGCGATAGACGAGGCTCGACAATTTTATCGGTAACAAACCAGCCCACAATCACTAAGAAAAAGACCGACGCACTTCCAAAAGCCCAGTTCGACAGAACGTTCACCGTATAGTTTGGATCTAAAATACGCGCCGCATCTTGGGTAATTCCTTGGAGTAAAATATCGTTCGTTGAGGGAATTAAGTTTGCTGAAAACCCTGCCGATACCCCCGCAAAAGCCGCTGCAATCCCCGCAATCGGATGACGGCCCGCGGCGTAAAATAAAATCCCGCCAATGGGAATCACCACC
This sequence comes from Lysobacteraceae bacterium, assembly GCA_012513365.1. Taxonomy (GTDB): domain Bacteria; phylum Pseudomonadota; class Gammaproteobacteria; order Cardiobacteriales; family Wohlfahrtiimonadaceae; genus CALZBJ01. The sequence continues at coordinate 4,680 of JAAZCI010000209.1, read as the reverse complement.
ACATAACCCGCATCGGCCGCAAAGTGACTTAACATCGCCACAAAGAGCACCATCGGCGTTAGGAATTTTTTAGGCGTAATGCGAAGCAGCTTTTTAAGGCCCACATCCACATAGCCCGCACGTTCTGCAACGCCAATCCCGAGCATCGCCACAACGACAACCCCTAAAGGCGCAAAATTAATGAAAATACGAACAAAATTCTCAAGAAAGTAGATCAGTTTTTCACCGGATAAGAGGTTACTAACATGCTCCACTTGCGTCACCGATTCGCCGGTGATGGTTTTGGTGGTAAAGCTAAAGTCCACTGCGGAAAGAGGCCACGACAGCACCATAATTCCCAGCATTGAATAGAAGAAAAGTAACGCAGGGGCAGGTAATTTATTCCCAACCCATTCAATTCCATTTAAAAATTTATTTATAAGTCCCTTTGAAGGCTCTTGCTTACTTTCAGCCATTGTGCTTCCTTATCTGAAATAAAAAAAACGCCTTTTTCTGCCCTTGGTAATCACGACATGCCCGTACGTTACCAAGCGAAAACGGCGCGCATGCCATCTTTTATAATTTATCTTGATAAAAAACTCAAATTTCATTGATAAATGGACGACTTGAGCCAATTTAAGGGCAATTTTTTGACGGAAATTTCCCGTCAATTAGCTAAAAAATAAGCAAGATAAAGCGCAATACAACTCACAAACGCCAAAAAGCAAAAATAGCCAATAAAAACGGTTATAATGGAGGGCTGAATATAACACTATAAATGAAGAGAGGAACCTTTTTCGATATGGCGAACATCCCTACTATTGCCTCCATTATTGCTCGTGAAATTAACGCAAATGTCACCCAAGTGAGCGCTGCCGTCACCCTACTTGATGAGGGGGCGACCGTTCCGTTTATTGCGCGCTATCGTAAAGAGGTAACCGGCGGACTTGATGATGCGCAGCTTCGTGAACTTGAGACGCGCCTTGTCTATCTTCGCGAGCTTGAAGATCGCCGTAGTACCATTATCGAATCGATCGACTCTCAAGAAAAACTGACCGATGAGCTTCGCGGTAAACTTGAAGCGGCGACCACAAAAACCGAGCTCGAAGACCTCTATCTTCCCTATCGTCCGCGCCGCCGAACCCGCGCACAGATCGCCATTGAAGCCGGCATTCTTCCACTTGCGGAAACGCTCTTTCAAAATCGATTATCCGAGGATTTAGAAGCGCTTGCCACACCCTATATCGATGAAGAGAAAGGCTTTGCCGATACAAAAGCAGTGCTTGATGGCGCACGCTTTATCTTAATTGATCGCATTTCGGAAGAGGCGGAGCTTCTCGGAAAGCTCCGTAATTATCTTTGGGACAATGGCGTGATTAGCGCATCGGTCAAAGATGGAAAAGCCGATGAGGGCAGCAATTATAAAGATTACTTTGAATTTAGTGAGGCCATTAAAACCATTCCCTCACATAGGGCTTTAGCGCTCCTTCGGGGATGCAATGAAGATATTTTATCGCTCGACCTTCTTTTACCCGAACCGATCGAAGAGACGCCGCAGACCTTTATTAAAGATCACTTTGGCCTTAACAATCCGCACGATTGGCTGAACGATACCATTCGTCTTAGCTGGCGCGCGAAACTCAATCTCTCGCTCTCGCTTGAGCTCAATAATCGCATGCGTGAAGAGGCGGAAGCGGAAGCGATTAAAGTCTTTGCTCGCAATCTAAAAGATCTTTTGCTTGCCTCCCCTGCGGGAAATCGCGTGATTTTAGGGATCGACCCCGGCATTCGAACCGGTTGTAAAGTCGCCGTTGTGGACGATACCGGAAAACTTCTCGATACCACAACGATCTACCCCCATCCGCCGCGTAATGATTGGAATGGCTCACTGACTGCCCTTGCAGCGCTCTGCCAAAAACATTCACCGAGCCTCATTGCGATCGGGAATGGAACCGCTTCGCGGGAAACCGATAAACTCGCCGGCGAACTCTGTAAAGTGGTAAAAGGCTTAAGCCGTATCGTCGTCAGTGAAGCGGGAGCATCCGTCTATTCCGCCTCTGAACTTGCCTCAAAAGAATTCCCCGAGCTCGATGTCTCGTTACGAGGAGCAATCTCCATTGCCCGCCGTCTGCAAGATCCGCTTGCTGAACTGGTTAAGATCGACCCAAAATCGATCGGCGTTGGCCAATATCAGCACGATGTGAATCAAACCGAACTCAATCGCTCACTTGCCTCGGTAGTGGAAGACTGTGTAAACGCGGTAGGCGTCGATGTTAATACGGCGTCTAGCCCACTTCTTGCACAGGTCTCTGGCTTAAACAATACAACGGCCGAAAATATCGTCAAATATCGTGATGAAAATGGCGCCTTTACCAATCGTAAAGAGCTATTAAAAGTTCCGCGCCTTGGGCCAAAAACCTTCGAACTGGCTGCGGGATTCCTACGCATTCGTGGCAATAATCCGCTCGACCGCTCTGCCGTTCACCCGGAAGCTTACCCCGTTGTGGAAGCGATCGCGAAAAAAACCGCCAAATCGATCGATGAATTGATCGGCAATACCTCGCTTCTGCGTAGCCTTAATCCCAAAGAATTTACCTCAGAAAAATTTGGGATTCCTACGGTGAAAGATATTATTGATGAGCTGGATAAACCCGGCCGTGACCCGCGCCCTGAGTTTGTCACTGCCACCTTTAAAGAGGGCATTGAATCGATCAAAGATCTTAAAGAGGGCATGCGCTTAGAAGGTGTCGTAACTAACGTGGCAAACTTTGGTGCCTTTGTCGATATCGGCGTGCATCAAGATGGATTAGTCCATATTAGCGCCCTTGCCGATCGCTTTGTTAAAGATCCGCATGAAATCGTTAAAGTTGGTGATGTGGTGACGGTTAAAGTATTGGAGGTTGATATTCCCCGCAATCGGATTCAACTCACCATGCGCATGAGCGATGATGCAAGCGCATCGGATAAAGGGCAAAAAAGCTACGTTCCCACTAAAGGAAAGCAAGCAAAACGCCACAGCGAAAAGCCGTCTAACAATCCCTTTGCTGATGCCTTAAAAGGATTAAAGCGTTAAACCAACCCATACAATACGCACATTAAAAAGCCTCGGGAGCGTCTTACAATAACGCCGCCGAGGCTTTTTCTATCTAGATTCTAGATTATAAGTTCTAGAAAATTAAATGAAAACCGTTTACTTCTTCGGTTTCCCGTAACGCACTTTACCCGCACGTTTGATCTCTTTTTTCGTTGGGCTTGGCGCTTTTCCGGCATAAGGATTATCGCCCCCGCGGAAATTGATGCGCACCGGCGTTCCGTAAAGTCCCAACATTTCGCGATAGGTTTTACTTAAATAACGCACGTACGAATCTTTCACATATTGGGTACGGTTACCGTGAATAATAATGCGCAGAGGATTTTTACCCCCTTGGTGCGCAAAGCGTAATTTCGGTGCAAACCCTTTTTCCATCGGCGGTTGATGCGCGCGAACGGCATCTTCCAAAATGTCAGACAGTTCGCTTGTAGAAAACTCCTGCATCGATGAATCATACGCCTTAATCGCCTCTTGGAGCACACGGCTCACACCGGTTCCGCGTAGCGCTGAGATAAAGATCGGTTTGGTGAAATCCACAAACGCGAAACGGCGATCAAACTCCTGCTTGAGCCACTCTTTATCATCATTTTCTAAGGTATCCCACTTATTGACCGCGAGCACCAATGCTTTACCTGAATCGAGCACATAGCCAAGCAGCGTTGCATCTTGCTCCGATAGACCCTCTTCAGCATCAAAGACAAAGACCACTACATTGGCTTTTTCAATGGCATCTAAGCTTTTCAGTACGCTAAATTTTTCGATCTTATCCGACACACGAGCACGGCGACGCACCCCGGCGGTATCGATTAAGATAAAGTCGCGATCTTCCATGGTAAAGGGAATTTCGATACTGTCACGGGTTGTTCCCGCAACGTCAGAGGCGAGCACGCGCTCTTCCCCTAAAATACGATTAATGAGCGTTGATTTCCCTGCATTCGGGCGACCAAATACCGCAAGACGAATAATATCATCCTCTTCGTCGATCACTTCAACAAACTCTTCTTCATTAATATGGCTGAACGCTTCATCAACAAGCTCGATAAACCCTTGGTTGTGGCTCGCAGAAACTGGCACAATATTACCTAAACCGAGCGCATAGAAATCGCTCATAATCAGCTCAGGATCTTGCCCTTCCGCTTTATTGACTACCACAATGCAAGGCTTATCTGAACGGCGTAAACGATTGGCGATATCTTCATCAAATGCGGTCAGCCCTTCACGGCCATCGACCACAAACAGAATCACATCCGCCTCATCAACCGCTTTCCAAACTTGCGATTCAATGAGCTGATCCATACGATTTTCATCGCCGGATAATCCGCCGGTATCTAAAATCATATAGGGATTATCACCGACAACGCCGTGACCATATTGACGATCGCGCGTAAGCCCGGGCTGATCGGCCACAAGCGCATCACGCGTTCGCGTTAAAATATTAAAAATGGTGGATTTCCCGACATTCGGGCGCCCCACTAGAGCAAAAATCGGTACCATACTTATATACTTCTAATGTAATTCGTGAAAGATAAAAAGGGGCGATTATAGCACTACTTTAATTAAGCGCCCTGCTTTTTCTTGGAGGAATACTGCATTTCCGATCACCGTTAAAT
>JAAZCI010000208.1 GCA_012513365.1 Lysobacteraceae bacterium | reverse complement strand
ATATATTAATTGACTATGAACCTGATATGTTAACCAATCATTGTATTCATCCATATCTAAGCTAAAACTTGTCACAAAATCATCAACACTTTCAAAAGAATGATCGTATCTACGATTTAATTCGTATGACATTTTAATGTACTCTTTGCCAGATAATGCAAGTGTAATCCTCCCCTTTTTAACTCCATTTAAAAGTAGAAGATTCTCTAAGGTTTATTGAATCTGGCATGGTGGCACAGATCCAATGGCTGAATGAGGTCTTTCGTTATTATAACTCCACAACCATTTCGTGGAATAAATTTGAACATCATCTATGGTTTCAAACAAATAATTTGATAGTAGTTCCTCTCTGACGGTTCGGTTAAAACGCTCAATATAAGCATTCTGTGTCGGTTTTCCAGGCTGAGTATAAATCAAAGTGATCTTTTGGAAATTAGCCCAATCGACTAATTTTTGACTGATATATTCAGGACCATTATCACATCGAATCGCCGCAGGTTTTCCTCTCCATTCAATAATTCTTTCCAATGTACGAATCACTTTTTCTGTCGGTAAACTAAAGTCAGCATCTACACACAATCCTTCTCGATTGTAGTCATCAATCACATTAAATGTTCGGAAATGACGGCCATTTTGTAAACTATCGGACATAAAATCCATAGACCATGTTTGATTTATATCTGTTGCTATTCCCAAGGATTCTGGTCGATTTCTGATAATCCTTTTTTTCGGCTTTATCCGTAGATTCAGCTCTAATTCCCGATAAATCCTTAAAACTCGCTTATGATTCCATGCAAACTTTTGAATATTTCTCAAATAATTAAAACATAAACTAAAGCCCCATCGTTTATGTGTTTGGGTTAATTTCAGTAACCACGTTTCAATCAACTTGTTTTCTGAGGCGGTTTTAGCTTGATAGTGAAATGCTGTTTTGCTTATGCCAAATATCTCACAAATTAATCGAATAGAGATCTTTTGAGTCTTTAAAACAGTCTTAGCCATCTCTTTTCGCTGAGACGGCTTTACCACTTTCCCTCTAAAGCTTCTTGGCGAATACGGGATTTCAAGCACTCTTCGGCATACATTTTCTTGAGCCTTGCATTCTCAGCTTCTAGCTCTTTTAGCCGAGTAATCATCGAAGCATCCATGCCGCCATATTTTGAACGCCACTTATAAAATGTTGCCGAACTAATCCCATGCTCCCGACACAAATCCGTTACTTTCACGCCCGATTCATTCTGTTTTAAGATCGACATAATTTGTGAGTCTGTGAATTTTGATTTTTTCATAGTTATTTTCTCCTGAGTAAATGATACGAGAAAATTCTACTTATGATCGGTATTATTTTTAGGGAGGATTACACCTGCAAACGTTTATCGTTTAGGGGTCATAACGTGTAATGGTAAAGCGCTTAATCAATGTACAGATCATTATACTGATCTATTTCTTCTTCCAAAATATAAAGTGGTTTTGGAGGGTTCTTTGAGCTTTTCAGGATTTACAGCCTCAGGTGATGCTGGTGGAAAAGCTGTTAATGAAGAAGAATCTGCCGAGTTAAAAATAGAGTATAAGGATGAGATTGATGATGAAGAAGATATATCATTTAGTTATTCATTATCCTCTTTAAGAAAAGATTTAGATGATGGGAATGAAGACGGCTTTTGGCATACCATTTTTAAATACACGGATGCTTTAAGCAAGATGGGACTCTTTAAGGGACAGAAAAAAGGAACAAAGCAAAAAGAGAAAACTGAAGATGCTTTAGATCTGGCGACGGGTAAAGTGGTAAAGGTTTTTCCTCAATTATATCGAGCAGGCTTACAATGGCCCAAAATTGAGATAGGGGCACAAGCATTTTTAGAATCTAAAGATGGTGAAGCTTACGTGAATCGTAATAGAGATATGCCAAAGGAAGATCCAAACAAGGATAATGAAGAGCCTTATTTAGAGGATGGTACGGTCAATAAAGCAGATTGTACCAAGAGTATCACCAATAGGGCGGAATATGAGTGCAAAATGCCGGAAGAACCCGTGCAAGAGCATGCTTATTTACGTTTTAATCCCCTATTTGGTGGCTTCTTCTCTTTTAACTTAATCGCCGGGATCGAGAGAATCCCCAAAATTGGCTGGGTAGTGTTTGGGTTAGATGCTCTATTAGATTTTGATCTGTTTCAGGAATTTGGGGATAGCTCATTAAAATATGATGCTAAGAAAAAACGAGAAGATCGGTTAAGGGAAGAAGCCAGTAAAAAGTTTAGTGCTAAAGGCTTCTTCTTTGCAACGGCGGATTTTGATTTCTCACCCGCACTCTACTTTTATGATGCGCCGCGTAACCAATTAGGCACAGGTTTAGATATTAGAGGCTCATTTGGTTTAGGAATCGCTATAGGCGCTTTTATCGGGGTCAACGTTTATGGCTTTCAGCTAGATGCACAGATGCAAGGTTCATTCGGCGTTAGAATCTATTTTTCGATAGATATCGATCGAGGTACCGCACGGTTTTGGCATAGTGGCATTGGGGGATCAGCTGAAGCAAGCGTTACTGGGGGAGGGTATAT
>JAAZCI010000207.1 GCA_012513365.1 Lysobacteraceae bacterium | reverse complement strand
GAATATTAATGATATTCAGCGTTTTCAATTGGATGTTGAAAATAAGATTCAATTATCGGTATTAAATGATACTCCGTATTATTATCCTATTTATATGACTAGTTTGGTTTTATTTGGATTTATTAAATCGAGTGGCTAAGCAGATATTTCTGCTCAAATTAAGAAATTGGCGGATGCGTTTTATCCTTCGGTTCAGGAAACCGATGAAGCGGATCGTTATGATATTTCGCGCACAGGTATGAAGGAAATCTTTACGTATTATGTGCCGTATTATCAAAAGAATCAATCGACGATTTCAACGCTCTTATATATTATGAGTCGTTATGATGATGTGTCTGTTTTATTACATAGTGGTAAGCAAAACTTGCATAAGATTCAGTTTTTAGCTAAAAATCTTATCCACAAAGAAGATAAGTGGGAAGAGTTAGATAGATTTAGTGTGTCGAATGGTATTTATCCCCATGATGCAACGGTTTTATTAACGATTAGTTGTATGTTGGATGTTATTCAGAGAAACTATATTAAGATTAAAATTTTATTGGATTCAAATGGTTAGAAAAGGTGCGAAATGAATTTTTTAGATGAGTTAGTGTGGCGTGATTTAGTTAAGGATGTAACAAATGTTGAGGGTTTAAAAGAGCGTTTGAAGACGCCTCTTTCTTTGTATTGTGGTTTTGATCCCACTGCAGATTCTCTTCATATTGGGCATCTTCAGCAGTTGATGTTGTTGAAGCGATACCAAAGAGAAGGACACCATCCTATTGCTTTATTGGGGGGTGGAACGGGTATGATTGGTGATCCGCGTCCAACCACAGAACGTCAGTTGCTTGATGATGAAACGCTTGAACATAATGTGATTAGCATTGGGAATCAGATTCGTAAGATCTTGGAGTCTGATGATAATCCTGTTCAGGTTATTAATAATGCAGATTGGTTAAAAGATCTGACAATGTTAGATTTCTTGCGTGATTATGGAAAGTATTTCTCTGTAAGTAATATGATTGCTAAAGATACAGTCGCAAAGCGATTGGAAACGGGTATTTCATTTACGGAGTTTGCGTATACAATTTTACAAGCGATTGATTTTAATTATTTACATAAGCACTATAATGTTGATCTGCAAATTGGTGGATCGGACCAATGGGGTAATTTGGTGAGTGGGACGGAGTTAATTCGTCGTATGCAGACTTCAGATCGTGAAGTGTTTGGGGTTACTTCGCCATTAATTACTAAATCCGATGGGTCTAAGTTTGGTAAGAGTGAAGGGGCGAATGTTTGGTTAGATGCTAAATTGACCTCGCCATATCAACTATACCAGTTCTTTATTAATACTAGTGATGCGGACGTAATGAATTTTATTAAGCGTTTGTCGCTTAAATCTGTTGAAGAGATTAAGGATATTGAAGTTAAGTTCCTAGCAGCACCTCATGAGCGTTTTGCACAGAAGCAATTAGCAGCTGAGGTCGTTGAGACAGTTCATGGTAAAGAGGGGCTTGAAATGGCACTTAAGTTAACGGAAGCGTTTTTCTCAGGTGATATTCAGGACTTATCAGTTAGTCAAATTCAAGAGCTATATAAAAATAGTATGGCTTATGATTTGAGTGGAGATATGAATATTGTGGATCTTTTGGTAGACGCAAAGTTCTTACCCAGTAAGCGTGAAGCGCGTCAAATGATTACTAATAATGCCATTAGTGTGAATGGTGAGCGGGTAAATGATGTTGATTTTATTGTTAGTAAAGAGAGAGCGATTGAGAATCAAGTTACGGTAATTAAACGTGGTAAACGTCATTATCATGTTGTTAACCACAAGGAGTGATTGAATGAAGAAATACTTACTGATACTTTTGTTGTTTCTTTTGGTGGGTTGTAATTCTAAACAAAAGGAAATGGACGAAAGTATGAAGCATTATGAGACTTCGTGGAAAGCTGTTTTAAATGAGAGTAAGTTTAGTAGTTCATCGCGTTACTTTGATCTTGAAACTGAGATGTATAAAGATAACGTGGGCTATTCTTATTATATTGAAATAAAGAATCCAAAGATTGCCATGTACGGTATCGAAGTTATGGTGATTGAGAATAAGGAAGCGTTTAATGCTGAAGATAAAATGCTACCTAGCCTTGGTATTTTTGATAAACCGATTAATCTTG